>CAJXLR010000258.1 GCA_913056425.1 uncultured Bacteroidota bacterium | reverse complement strand
AAGCAGTGCATAGAGACGATATGACAACGGCTCTTTGGGCTGATTCGGTAGTGTTCAATCCCGGGTGGAAGAATATATCGGATACTACCCAAGGTAGGGTAGAAGCAGGTTTAATCGATGATGTATTAGGAGCTGCGAACAATAGGACGTTGAGTTTTGGCGACGGGGGAACAGCAACTTTCTATTACGACCAACCTATAATTGATGTAGACGGTCCAGATATCGTTGTTTTTGAGAATGGTTTCGCGTGGTCCGGTGGATATTTTCTAGAATTGGCCTTCGTGGAAGTGAGTTCCGATGGAAACCGATATGTGCGATTTCCTTCGATTTCCTCTGCAGATACCAGTGAGCAGGTAGGAAACCTCGCTTACATGGAGTGTCAATGGTATCACAACCTTGCCGGTAAACATCAAGCGCCATATGGAACTCCATTTGATTTAAGAGAATTACGCGACTCGAGTATTGATTTATCGGACATTCATTACATACGCATAATTGACGTGGTGGGTGCATTGAACGACAGTATTGGCAACCGAGATTCAAAGGGAAATCTGATTAACGACCCATGGCCAACCGGTTTCGAAAATGGCGGATTTGATTTAGATGCGGTTGGAGTAATGAGATTCCCTTTATCGATTGCGGATACAGATATTAGCCAAATGCCTAATCCTGTTTCAACGGGTAGTGATGTGAACTTCGAAAAGCCTCACAACATACAGTTGTTTGATTTATCCGGGAAATTAATTATGGCAAGATCGGACAACAGCTTTACAGCTCCAGCAATACCGGGACTATACATTGTTTCAATCGACAACTCCATATATAAACTATGCGTGCAATAGTCTTTTGTTTACTTGCTGTTGCACTTCTTACAAGTTGCGAGGATGATGAGCCCATTATTCCACCCAACCCAACATCTACAAGTCACAAGGTTGTTGTATTGAACGAAGGTGGTTTTCAGCGTGGTAACGCCAGCCTTGGCTTATACGACTTCCTTGAAAATACCTACGAGTCCGAAGTATTTAAGGCGTCAAATCAAATTCCGTTGGGAGATGTGTTAAATAGTGGGGGATATGTAAATGGCGATCTTTGGCTCGTAGTTAATAGCTCCGGTGTAATCCGTGTGCTTGATTCGACAACTCTGGAGTTAAAACATACGATTACCGGCTTTAATTCGCCTAGATACGTTTATCCAATATCCGCAAACAAAGCGTATGTGACGGATTTATATGCCGATCAAGTATATGTATTAGACACGCGCAACATGCGCGTAGTTCGGGATATTAAGTTCAATGGGTGGTCTGAGCACATTGAGCTTTGTGGTGGTGATGCTTGGATTTCAAACAGAGATCAGCCATTTCTGTATCAACTAGATATTTCAATTGATGAAATAATCGATAGTATCCGAATAGGTAATAATCCGAATTCAATGGCTAAAATCTCAGAAACCAAGGTGGCAGTTTTATGTGAGGGTTTACTGGGTTCTAATGAAAAGACTCGGTTGTACGTGATAGACCTGAATCAAAAGGTTATTTCCGATTCTCTTGTTTTCGATGAATTGAAACCGACCAATTTACGTGTTGATGCGTCTACAGGGAACTTGTATGTAACGGATGAGGGTGTGCATTACATCGATCCGATTAACTATGACTATCAAGAAAAAGTAATTGAACTTCCGAAGACGGTGAACTATGCATTTGATATAGATGGTTCAACCGGAAGGTTTTACATCAGTGATGCGAAAGACTACCTAAAGCAAAGCGCGGTGTATATTTACGATAGAAATTTCAGAAAGGTAGCTGAGTTTGATGCGGGAGTTATCACCAAACAGTTCATCTTTCCATAGTTATGCAAACAAAATCATGTATATACATGTATTCCAATAAAAGAAATTACAATGGATAAAAGCAGACGTGATTTTTTAAAGAAAACAGGACTAGCCGCATCGGGTGTTCTGATTGGCAAATCGGCTATTAGCCATGCAAGCGACGACGACGAGAAAATGACTATAAAGAAAGTAAGACCACTTGGTTTCCAATGGGAGACACATGACCCATTTTTATTTTGTGTTCATCACGAAGACTTTTTCCCAAAGGGTAATGACGACCTAGGTCCGGCGGATTCATTGGCTGGTCGCAATCTAGGTCAAGATTTCATTATCAAAGATGGATATCGAATGTATCACGGACGAAAGGTTCCGGGTTTTCCTGGCCATCCGCACCGTGGCTTTGAAACCATTACAGTTGTACGAGATGGTTATGTTGACCATTCGGATTCGTTGGGAGGAAAAGCACGATACGGACATGGTGACTTGCAATGGATGACAGCCGGAAAAGGAATCCAGCACTCTGAGATGTTCCCATTGTTGCATAAGGACAAAGACAATCGAATGGAATTGTTCCAGATTTGGTTGAACCTACCTCGCAAGAACAAAATGGTAGATCCTTACTACAAGATGAACTGGAGCGAAGACATTCCGGTAATGGAGCACAAAGATTCAAATGGGAAGCAAGTGAGAGTTGAAGTACTTGCCGGAAGTTGGGGTGAGTCAGTTGCACCAAAGTCTACACCAGACTCATGGGCCGCAGATCCCAAGAATTGTGTTGGCATCTATGCAATAAAGCTTGAGGCTGGAGCAACACTTACCTTACCTGCGACAGAAGAAGGTGTAAATAGAAGCTTGTATTTCTTCGAAGGTGAAGAAGTGTCTTTTAACGGAACGGATATTCCGAAATACCACGCTGCAGATGTTATTCCAACAGATTCAATACAGATAGTGAATGGTAAAACGGAAAGTCAGATCTTGGTTTTACAAGGAAAGCCAATAAACGAGCCGGTAGTTCAGCATGGTCCATTTGTTATGAATACTCGAGAGGAGATTCAACAAGCATTTATGGATTACCAGAAAACAGGATTTGGGGGCTGGCCATACAATATCCCAGATCCGGTGCATGGGAAAGAAGCTAAGCGCTTTGCAATTCACACCGATGGCACTCGTGAAGATCGAGTGAATGGCAAAACAATTGTCGAAAAAGGGTAGTTGTTATTCCCGTAAATCATCGTCAAGTAGTTGGTCAGAAGAAGCTGAGTTAGATTTAAACGCGTGTTTAAACCGCCTTACGGAAATTCTGAAGCAGGTAAAAGATAGAAAACCAAAGAATCCCAGTGCTGTAAATTGACCCAAGCGTTCTGACCATCCTTCTGGTAGAGCGTCTACACCGGTCACAATTGGTATAATTTGGACAACTACTGTTACTAAAATTACTAAACCGAAGAGTCCAGTGATTATCCCAAAAATGAAATTGACGATTTTGAACTGTGTTTCCACGGCACCAAAATTAGTATTGCGCAATTCTTAAAAAAATGTTGTCGATATACGCACAACATTTTACTTTTGCACCCTCAGTCGGAGAGATGGCAGAGTGGTCGAATGCGGCGGTCTTGAAAACCGTTGACGGTCAAACGTCCGGGGGTTCGAATCCCTCTCTCTCCGCAAACCAAATGCCTGGCGTAAGCCGGGCATTTTTGTTTT
>CAJXLR010000257.1 GCA_913056425.1 uncultured Bacteroidota bacterium | reverse complement strand
GGAATGGATGCAGCCGTGGTGTTACCATACTTCATTATGTTATTGAACACTTGATCATCGCGCAACTTCATTGTTCGCTGTATGAACTGCGATATCCGTAAGTTAGCTTGATGTGGCACCAATAGACTGATATCCTCAGCACTGAGGTCATTCGCCTCAAGAGCTTCATTAATTACTTGAGGAAATCTCGTAACAGCGTGTTTAAACACATAGTTTCCATTCATGTACGGAAAGTATGAAACGTCCTCATCATCGTTGTCGCTTATAATCTGATTCACCCATCTACTGGTTGCAGGTCCAATGAGAGCTAGCTCTTTAGCATGGGCACCCTGACTGTGTAAGTGCGTACTGAGAATTCCTGAATCATCGTCGGACTGGGAGACAATCGCCGCACCGGCACCATCCCCAAATATGACCGTAACTCCTCTCCCACGGGTTGATTTATCTAGTCCTCCTGAATGTAACTCTGAACCAATGACTAGAATGTTTTTGTACATGCCTGTTTTGATGTACTGGTCTGCTACGCTTAGCGCATATACAAACCCCGAACACTGATTTCTAACATCGAGTGCACCAATGGTGTCTAAGCCTAAAGCTTCTTGCACTTGCACCCCTGGACCCGGGAAGTAATAGTCCGGACTCAAGGTTGCGAAAATGATGAAATCAATCTCATCTGCTTTCATGTTCGCATTCTCCAATGCCATCCGAGCAGCCTTAACGCCCATACCTGAGGTTGAATCCTCACCAGGAACAACCCATCTTCGTTCATTTATTCCCGTACGCTCACGAATCCATTCATCGTTGGTATCCATCATGGTAGAAAGATCATCGTTGGTTACCACGTTTTCAGGGACATAGAAACCCATACCTTTTATTCCGGCTTTGTACATATGAAACGGTTTTAACTGCAAGATAGCAGTTTTATAAAGACAGGTCAGGTTACGAATTGTTCGATTACTGGGCTAGCTTCCATGCTGCATAATCGCTCATGATGGCATTATACAGCATTTCACCAATGTAGCGTGCGCCTCTTGAATTGAAGTGGGTATAATCTTTAGATGCAAGAGCCGGCTCGTTTTGTACCCAGCTCACCATCGAATTTTTGCCACCCATTGCTGTATATAGATCCCAGAAAGCACATCCATTGTCGAACGCAGCATTACGCATGGCGTCTCGAATCTTTTCGATATTTGGGTATGACTCATACTCCCCAGCACGTTTTCTACTCATGTCGCTTGGACCAATCACCAGAATACTGATATCCGGATTTGCGGCTTTAATTGCACGTAATTCTGAACTAAACATCCGTTCGTAGAACTTGTACGATTTTACCGGATTTGGCACAACATTTATCCCATACTGCATCACCACCAGCTTAGCATTAACCAGAGTCATTTGCTTTGAATACACTGACCTGTTGATTGTTGCGTATCCTGTTCCACTGCTTCCACGCATCGGGAAGTTGTCTACCGCGACTCCAGTTTCTCCGTCTAGCAGCACTCCCCAGACTGTAGGTGAAGGTCCGTTAAATTTTAGTTGTACTTCCGAAGATACTTGTCCGGTATAAAGAGATATCATACCTCCGAACGGCCTTGGTGGAAGTAATTTTTGCACTGTACTTCCGTCTACCACAACAGAACACCTTACAGAATCTGTAGAGCTATACATCATTGAAACATGGCTGAAGGTTCGCACACGTGCGTAAGAGCGTTTTGCGCATCTATATCTCAGCCAGCTATAGGCCGATTTTTCAGTTACATAGCGCGGTTCAATTACTGTATCAAAAACATACGCTGAAGTATCAAACGGCACGTAAGTGGTATCATAACTAATACTCTCCGCCGAGTCAATTTCCAAGCTTTTCTTCTCAACCGGTAGTCGTTCGTTTACGACCATAACCAAGGAATCATAGCGTTTAGAGACAATGGTATCTTCTCCAACCTTTTTGGCGTAGGTTCCCGTATATCGATAGGCTGAGCCTCCAATACCGTAGTGCCCATTGGTTAATTTTTGCTTGGTATATATCGCATATTTTTTCCAGTCGGCGCTTTCACTTTGTCGGATCGAAACACGTGCTCTGCTTATATCTACAGGCAAGACTATTCCCGGGCCATGGCCTCCAAACCGATTTTGCATTTTGTTGCGCAGGTAGTCCGATATTCGGTCTCCTTCCAATTGGGAATCGCCATAATGCAAGATTCGAATGAGGGATTCAGTCCCATTCTCTACTCCGGCAAGCGAAGCATAGAATTGGTCCATAGCTCCACGCACGTCGTTGGCATATTGTAGTTTCCGTTCCGGTTCAGGTTCATCAAAACTTGTATCGGTTGTTACCGTGTCTTGGAAGCTCGTATCAGACACTTCGATATCTGCTAATACTGAATCCACGTCAACTACGGTCCGATCTTTCTCGGTAAATAAATCGGTCGCCGATACAAACTGTAGCGACACATCCGCATCATCGATGTCGTCTGTCCAATGTACAAATGGCACCTTATCATCAAAACTAAATCCCTGCACTCCTTTGGGAAAAAGCATAACGAGAAAACCAAGTAAAGCATTGAGCAATACGAGCATCAACACGATTTGAACGGGTCGTACCGGTTTAGAGCGATGATATTTCCTGGCGTCGAGTTTCACCTCGGCTAGTCTTTACGGATAATTTGATTCTTTTGGGCCGCACTCATCGAGTTTATAGGCTTGTACTTGTTGTAAACCGAAGCCGATTTGTAGATTTTCAAACGTTGGTTGATATTGATCTGATCCGATCTAAGATTATTCCATCGCTTGATTTCAGAAACTCCTACGTCGTATAAGTCGGCAATTCTTCCCAAATAATCACCGCTGCGTACCGTATAATAAAGCAAACGTGGTCCACTTTGAACCACCGGCTTCTCTGCTGGTTCCTCAACTTTTGGTTTGTCCACTTGCTTCACCTCCGGCTCTTTTTGTCCCTCAACTTTAGGTGTGGTAGAATACGAATAAATGGAATCGCCCAATTCGTAAAACCGCTTTTCGCTGGATTCGGGTATTTTTACGTAATACGTCTTATCTGTATTGGGTACTACCGATTTCTTGTAGATTGCATTTGCATCTTTCAAGGATTCGAAATCAACCTCAAGCGCCTTGCTGAGTTGATATATCGTTACCCACTGTGTAATTGGCACCTGAACTTGTGGGGCCAAGTCGATATTCTCAAGTTGAAAACCTAAGTCGCTGTAATAGTTGTGAACGTACGTATTTGCTATGAAATCTGGTACGATATGCTGAAACCTTAGCGGTAAAAAACGATGATAATTCCAATAGCTCGAGTCGCCTCCGGCCATTCGTATTGCTTTTCTTACCTCGGTTTCATCTCCAACAAAAGCGGCCATTACACCATACCAGTCTCCTAAACTCTTGTGTAGGTATTGCAGATAGTCTAATGCCGCCGAAGTTGCCTTTGGCATATCTCGTCGTTCATCGATGTAGCTGCTAATCTTGAGATTATATCGTCGGGCAACCATGTATCGAAGTTGCCAGAAACCGGAACCGCCATCTTCTGAAATTTTCCAGATATCGTAGTTGCTCAAAGC
>CAJXLR010000256.1 GCA_913056425.1 uncultured Bacteroidota bacterium | reverse complement strand
GTGTAGGTTCTGGAACTGATATCCACCACATCGAAATTATCGCAAACAATGACGATGGAATCGAATTCTTCGGTGGAACTGCAAATGTTAAAAACCTTTGTATCTCTTACTGTGCTGATGACAACGTAGACTACGACGAAGGATGGAGAGGAAAAGCACAATTCGTATTGGTTAACCAAGATCCTAACGCTGGTGACCGAGGTGGTGAGCACGATGGTGGTACAGATCCTGAAGATGGTACTCCATACGCTACTCCAATGTTCTACAACTGTACTTACATTGGAAACGGTGCAAAGCGCGCGGTTACTTTCCGTGATAACGCAGGTGGACAATACCATAACTCAATCTTCGTAAACTGGGATAAAGGTGTTGACGTAGAAGACCTTCCAGGTGACGGTGAAGACAGCAAGAAACGTTTTGATGCGAACGAATTGAAGTGGGAGAACAACATCCACTGGAACGTTGCAGGAAACGATGCTGCAAAACAAATCATCACTGCTTCAAAAGAGGCTGGTCTTGATGGTGTTGACTTGCTTTCAAGCACAACTGGAAATAAAGTTGAAGATCCAGGTCTTACAAAAGGTGTTCCTACCAACGATGTTTCTGCAACAGGTTTGAGTGGTGACAGCTTCTTCGAAAATGTTTCTTACAAAGGTGCATTTGAGCCAGGTAAAACTGTTTGGATTGACGGTTGGACTCTTACTGCTGAGCAAGATTTACTTCCTTAAGGAAATCAAAGTATAACTCATATTCATGTGCGATCCGCCAACTGGCGGATTGCACTTTTTTTATAACTACTCATTGAAAACAACTAGGAATACGTTTAAAATGAAGAAATTAATTTTATCACTTGCGGTAGCTCTACTATCAATTACCGCTCTTGCCCAAAACGGAACCATACGAGGAACCGTGACTACGGCAGACCAATACGGAGATCCCGTTTATGAAGCTTTTGTAAAAGTTATTGGTCAACAATCTGGTACCATTACTGATTTTGATGGGATGTACACCATCGAAGCTGCACCTGGTACCTACACACTAGAATTTACACACCAAACCTACGAAAAGGTCACATACTCGAATGTAGTGGTTAAAGAAGGTGAGGTGACTGTAGTAAATGTTAAAATGGGAGAATCCAACAACGTGCTGAAACAGACCGTTATGGATTTCCGAAAGAAGAAAGCCGAAGGTGACGACGAAATCGTATCCATGATTGCTAAGCAAGATGTGGTGATGAGCGCCATTGGTGGCGGACAGCTTAAACGCCAGAACGCAAGTAATGCTGCAGCCGGTTTAAAACGTGTAACCGGTGTAACGGTTGAAGGTGGTCGATATGTATCGGTTCGAGGATTAGGTGATCGTTACAGTAAAACTGTGCTTAACTCTTGCGAGGTTCCAAGTTTAGACCCGGATAGAAACTCAGTTCAAATGGACTTGTTTCCCGCGAACATTATTGCAAACATGCAAGTGTTTAAAACGTTTATGCCGGAATTGCCCGGTGATTTCTCTGGTGGTTTGATTAACCTAACAACTAAAGAATTTCCGGATTCAATGAGCTTTTCATTCAGTACCTCTCTGGGTGGTAACTCTCAAGCATTCTTAAATCCAAATTTTATAACACATACTGGAAGTAAAACGGACTTCCTTGGTTTTGATAACGGATCAAGAGAGATGCCCGATGAAGTTGCATCTCTTGAAAACGGTAAAGTGCCAAATGTGGTACCTATTCCAAACGCAGACAATTCTGACCTAGCTCGCATCTCTAAAAGCTTTGGTTCAGACAATTCAGTTTATACGAAAACTGGGGGGGTAAATCAGAGCTACTCGGTAAGCTTTGGTGACCGAAAGGAAATCAGACTGAAGCCTTTTGGTTACTTATTTGGTTTAAGTTACCGACGTTCTTTCAATTTCTATGACGATGGTGAAGTTGGACGATTTAATGCGGTTTCTACAACCGAATTAAACCCTCAGTATCTGTTAAATGATATTAGCTCCAACGATAGAGTAGTAACCGGGATGTTTGCCAACTTAAACTACAAGTTTGCATCCAATCATAAAATTGGTTTCAACTTTATGAGAAACCAAAGTGGTGAGAAACTTACACGTGTACTTGAAGGACAGTGGGCTGAAGACGGCCCACCAAGCCCAGACCGTATTTTCTATTCTCAAACACTTCAATACCTACAACGTACGCTTACTAACTTCCAATTGAAAGGTGAGCATGGATGGAAAAACAAAAACGATAAAAACATCCGTTTGATTTGGATTTCGTCGCAAACGCTATCACAGCAGAATGAGCCAGACTTGAGATTCTTTGCATACGATTATGTAATCTCAGGACAGGACACGAATTTCTCAATCAACAAAGCGGCATATAACACACCGGCTCGCTACTACAGATATATGGACGAGCTAAACTGGGATAACCGTGCTTACTTAATCGTTCCGCTTAAAAAACGGTTTGACAAAAAAGCGGAGTTCAAAACAGGAGCTTCATACTTATTCAAAAACCGTGAATTCCGTGAAACACGTTTTGATTATGCTGAGGTAACTGATTTCAATGGAAATATTGATGAGTTCTTCCGTCCCGAGAATATGTCTGTCGAAGCATGGCCAAGTGCAGACCCAACAACATATACGTTCATCAAAGGACAAGATGGTGCGAACCTTAAAAACAGCTATGACGGTACACAGAGTGTTATGGCTGGATTTGTTCAATTGAACTCTCCATTTATCAATAAGAAATGGAATTTCAATGGTGGACTTCGAGTTGAAACTACAGACATCCTTGTAAACTCCTTGGATACAAGAGAGCAAGCAGGCGAATTGAGCAACGTCGATTTCCTTCCAGCGATAAATATTACCTATAACTTCTTAGACTACTTTGAAGTAGATAATCCGGATGCTCGTAGAATTGGAAACTTCCGTTTTGGGTATTCTCGAACTCTTGCTCGACCAACGTTTCGCGAATTAGCTCCATTTCCGTCTTTCTTCTTTACGGGGGATTATGTACTTATTGGTAACCCAGAGTTACGTCGTTCTTTAATTCAGAACTTCGATGTTCGATATGAACTGTATCCGGGCAAAGGAAACACATTCTCAGTGAGTGGTTTCTACAAGACGTTCCAAGATCCAATTGAGCAGACTCAAAATCCGAAAGCTGCAAATACAGAGATTACCTACAAAAACGTAGGAGATGCAACACTTTACGGAGCGGAGTTAGAGATGGTACAGAACTTACTGTTCATTTCTCCAAAGTTGAAAAACTTCAAATGGGGTTTCAATGCCTCTCTTATCCAGAGCCAAGTACAAGTGGATAGCTTGGAATTTGCTGCTCGTAAGGAAATTGATCCGAATGCTTCTGAAACTCGACCGATGTACAGTCAATCACCATACATCTTGAATAGCTACATCAACTTCGACTCAGATTCGAGCGACTTCGGATTGAATGTGAGCTTCAACGTATTCGGAAAGCGACTGGCTTTGGTGAGTCAGGGTGACCTTCCTGATATTTACGAGATGCCACGTCCTTCGATCGACTTTAACATGTTCAAAGATTTCGGTGAATCGTTTCAAGCAACAGTTTCT
>CAJXLR010000255.1 GCA_913056425.1 uncultured Bacteroidota bacterium | reverse complement strand
AAAATCGTCCCCCCTCAGCCCTTTATCATTGGGATTCGAGGATGGAAAGTTCAAAAATTTTCAATTTTTAGTTGGCATTTTTTTCGCCGACATTGCAAGTGTACCACTCATATACAGGACCATTTGAAAATTAAATACACAATCAGCAGAACAGGAATCTCAACATACTATACTTTGCATATTCATGACGCAACGTGCTTATTTTCTTTGCAAATGCTGTATCGCCGATTTGAGATCACATACAAGAGTTAAAACGCACTTATTATCAACGAATAATGGTTCTTTCTTACTTTGGAATAGCTACGATAGTGCGTACCGAGCTTTAGATGACGCCAAAACAGTTACCAATGGTTTGAAGTGGAGGTTCGATCCGTTTGTTCATTGGAAGAAAGGCAAGTGGAGGCAATCTCTTCGTGCTCGATATTTATATATTGATAATCAAGTAGATAATGGAGATAGTTTAAACAATCAGTCGAATACCAATACGATGATTTATGCAGATTATCAGGCACTTAGAAGGCTCAATAAATCGATACAAATTACGGCCGGAGCAACCACAATGTTGGTACGGTCCAATAGTCCGCTGTATGAAGGACTGCAAAAGGCAGATAATTTGGCGGCTTATTTTCAATGGGAGCACAAATTGGGACCGGTTAGGTATACCGTTGGTTCGAGATTTGAAAACTATCGTTTAAACAACTATGTGGAATCTAAACCCGTATTTAGAGCGGGTATGCAGTATTCCATGGGTGGTGGAAGATATCTGCGGGCATCGTATGGACAAGGCTACCGTTTTCCAACGATTGCCGAGTCATACATAAAAACAAGCGTTGGGCTGATCTCGATTTATCCAAATGCAGAACTGCAGTCCGAAACGGGTGACAATATTGAAATTGGAATAAAACAAGGGTTTAAAACAAAGAAGCTCCGTGGTTTCTTGGACGTCGCGGCCTTTCGTATGACGTATCAAGACATGATGGAATTTGCATTTGGCCAGTGGTCTAGTGATGTATCGCCCGACAATGGTTTTGGGCTAGGCTTTAAGTCGCTAAATACTGGAAAAACGGAGATTACCGGAATAGATATAAATACAACCGGTGAACTGAAATTGGTTTCCGGAACGTTGAGATTTTTTGGCGGGTACACGGCGAGTAATCCAGTTATTTCTGATCGGAATTTTGTTTATGGTATGGACAGCACCGGAGCAGATTTGTCTTATGTGTCCACGAGTTCCGATACAAGTTCAGATGTGCTGAAATACCGAAATGAACGAACGTTCAAGATGGACGTTGCCTACAATCGAGGTAAATGGAATTTGGGCGTTTCCAGTCGTTATGCGAGCCGGATAACGAATATTGACCGTGCCTTTGTTGACCCGTTGTTTCAATTCTTTGTGCCCGGAATCCAGACGGGTTTGGATTTAAATCCACAAGGCTTCTGGATCTTTGATGTACGGGTATCGTACCAAGTGAATTCGCAGTTTCGTTTGTCTCTGATACAGAACAACTTATCTAACCAAGAGTACATGGTGCGACCAGCAGACGTTGGTGCACCTAGATTAACCATGATTCAAGCAAAACTGACGCTCAAGTAGGGTCTTAGGATTGACTATTCATTTGGGCAACAAGCTCCTTTAACTCATCGTACCAAACATCACCAAATCGTCTTCTAAGAGCCGTTTCTACAAATTCGTAGATTTTGATTTGTTCGCGATCACCTTTGGCGCAAGCATCACCACACAAAAACCATTGATGATAGTTCAGTGCAGTGTATGTTTCAAATTCACGGATACGTACCGGGTATAGGTGGCAACTAATTGGTTTAATAAAGTCAATCTTCTTTTTATAGTAGGCGTTTTCTATTCCACAAGAAAGCACACCATTGGCTTGCTCCACCACAAAACAACACTTACCGTCGTCTAAGCAAGTTGTCACCAGTTCACCGTCGTGATCCGTCTCGTAAAAACCAAACTCCTCAATAAAATCTATGTGTTCTTGAGACAGCTCTTCCTTTATGACAGGGAGCAACTCCTGAATGGTTTCAACTTCATCCGAGGTTACCGGTGCGCCCTTGTCTCCTTCTATACAGCATGCTCCCTTGCATCTGGCAACGTCACAAGCAAAGTGCGACTTAACAATTTCATCTCCAATGAGTGTGTCGCCATGAATGATCATTTCTGGTCTAAGTAGGCTTTGTACCCTATGTCTTCTAGTTTAGAGGCTTTGTCTAAAACCATATTTCGCATGTCCGATTTGTACTGGCTAACGCGTTTGAGCACGTCATCGTTTGAAGCACCAATGATTTGTGCCGCGAGAATACCCGCGTTTTTTGCACCATTGATGGCAACACTGGCAACGGGAACGCCTGGAGGCATTTGAACGATGCTGAAGAGTGAGTCCGTTCCGCTCATAGTTGATGATTTTACAGGAACACCAATTACAGGTAAAGGTGTTAATGAAGCCACCATACCCGGGAGATGTGCCGCTCCGCCTGCTCCGGCAATAATTACCTTGAGTTTCTTATCAACTGCTTGCTCGGCGTAATCGTACATCCGTTTTGGTGTGCGGTGAGCACTTACAACAGTAAGTTCATATGAAATACCAAGCTCATCCAAAACTTTAGCCGCTTCAGACATCACCGGCAGGTCTGAGTCAGACCCCATGATTATTCCAACTTCTACGCTCATAACTTTCTTTTGAGCAAAGCTATGACAAATCGAACTATTTGGATGGAGATGTTCTCAACGCAGTTCTCAAGTTGTGCGCTTTTTCGATAGCGTCCTCTAGCGATTCGGATAATACCGTGTAATGGCCCATTTTTCTGCCTGGTTTAGACGTTGATTTGTTGTACCAATGCAGATAAGCTCCTTGCGTTGCCGCTAGTTCAGATAAACCCTCTAGCACATAGTCTCCACTGAAGCCGTCTGCACCTAAAATATTGGTCATGACAGCAGGTGATAATAAATCTGTCTCACCTAAAGGAAGTTCTAGAAGTATTCTTGCAAGTTGTTCATATTGAGATGTATAACATGCTTCAATGGTGTGGTGTCCTGAATTGTGAGGTCTTGGTGCAATTTCATTGATTATGCATCGACCATGTTGATCTAAAAATAGTTCAACGGCGAACAAACCTTCACCATTCATTGCAGCAATAGCGTGAGCAGCTAGTTCTCTTGCTTCGTTCTGTACAGTTTCCGATTGTTTTGAGGGTGCAAAAAGGTAATCAACCAAATTAATTTTGGGATCAAACACCATTTCAACCACCGGATAGGTCTTAGATTCTCCGTTGGCCCGACGTGCAACAATCACAGAAAGCTCAATGGCATTTTCAACAAACTGTTCTATCACTACATCGCCTTCGAAGTAATGGGATAACCCGTTCTGTATGAGTTCTGCTTTAGTTGTGATTTGAACACCTTTACCATCATAGCCACCCATACAGCTTTTCAATACAACCTTTTCCCCTTCAAACTGAGAAAGTACATCGGTATTAAAACCGGAACTATTAACGATGATAAAGTGAGAGGTTGCTAAGTTATTGTCTGCGTAGAATTGCTTTTGCCTTCCTTTGTTCTGAATAATTTCCAGTATCGAAGCAGAGGGAATCACTCG
>CAJXLR010000254.1 GCA_913056425.1 uncultured Bacteroidota bacterium | reverse complement strand
TGAAGGCGACCTTCCATTCTAAGTTATTTTTATGAAACGCATTCTGATCTTGTCGGATAGTCATTCCCACATAGGTCCGGATGTTCTAAAACACGTTGCAAGCCACGATGAGGTTTGGCACGCAGGTGATTGGGGCGACATAAAAGTTCATGACGCTTTGGCGGAGCAATGCCCTGTGATACGCGGAGTTTACGGGAATATCGACGGCAGAGATGTTCGTATTATTTACCCAAAAGAAGTTGTATTTGTCACTGAAGGTGTCAAAATTGCCATGTTGCACATTGCCGGTTATCCGGGTAAATACAAGCCCGAAGCTCTGGAACTCATTCGAAAACACCAACCGGATATTTTTGTTACCGGACACAGTCATATACTCAAGGTGATGTTCGACAAAAAACAACAGCATTTACACATCAATCCGGGCGCTATGGGCTTACATGGTTTTCATCAAGTACGCACCTTGGTGTCTCTGGAACTCGATGCAGGTAAAATTCAAAATGCCAACGTAATAGAACTGAAGAAATTCAGTTAGTTTAGTAGCACATGCAAAGAATACAAGTAATCGCATGGGTTGTTATCACGGTATTGATTTCAGCCTGTGGTTCTCAAAAAAAGGTCACCCCGCGCGGAACCGACAACAAAAAGGCGTATATGTTGTTTGGTGAGGCTTTGAAACAGTTTCAGCTGTATGAATTTGACAAATCTTTAGACCTCATTAACAAAGCAATCGCCAAAGATCCCAGCTACATTGAGGCCTATGACTTGAAAGGAAATATTTTCATGACCACGGAACGTTATGAAGAAGCCAAGGGTCCGTTCCAAAAGATATTACAGCTAGACCCCGACAATGTCTTTGCACTTAAAGATTTGAGTAAAGCACACTTTGAGCTTCACGAATACGATGATGCATTAAGAAACCTAAACTATTTACTGTCTATTGTAGGTCCAGGTGATGAGCGATTGGCTACACAAAAACGGATTGCTCAAGCCGAGTTCGCGAAAAAAGCATATGCCAACCCTGTTCCATATGAACCTGTAAACGTAGGACCCCAAGTAAATACTAAACTCGAAGAGTACTTTCCCGGTTTAGACATCGCCGAGGAATCCCTTTACTTCACCCGGCGAGACGGTTCTGTAAATCTCTACGAGCAAAATGAAGATTTATATGTAAGCGCATGGGGAGATGACAAGTCTTGGCAACAAGCTAAGTCCTTAGGTCCTCCTGTAAACACGCGTGAAAATGAAGGCGCATTTAGCGCTTCACCCGACGGACGATACTTATTCTTTACGTCTTGTGCCAGACCCGGTGGCGAAGGTAGATGTGATATTTGGGTTACAACGCGATCCGGTGAAAAGTGGTCTGAACCCCGCAACCTTGGGCGACCGGTTAATACCCGAGACTGGGAAAGCCAGCCGAGTATCTCCGCAGACGGAGTTACACTCTTCTTTGCGAGCGACCGACCAGGTGGATTTGGAGGTATAGACATATGGTCCTGTCAGTATGGGTCAAACGGATGGGAAACTCCTGTAAACCTGGGACCGAAAATCAATACCGATAAAGATGAACAGTTCCCTTTCATCCACCCGGATGGACAAACACTTTATTTTTCATCAGAAGGCCTTCCTGGAATGGGTGGTACAGATATATACTTTACACGCTTGAAAAATGGCGAGTGGTCAACTCCTGTAAACCTCGGCTATCCAATAAATACAAGTAAAGACGAATGGAACTTTATTGTGAATCGCAAAGGTGATATGGCCTATTTTGCAAGTGAAGGAATTGAACCGAATTATGGCGGAATGGATATTTATGCCTTACCGCTTTACGAGGGCGCTAGACCAAACAAGACTTCCTATGTGAAAGGTTATGTTTACGATATCAAAACAACCAAGCGACTTCAGGCTCAGCTGGTGTTATTAAATACCGGGACGGGAAAAGAAGAAACTCGAACAACCTCGGATGCAAAAGACGGGAACTTTATAGTGAATCTTCCGGCAAACAACGATTATGCGTTGGAGGCAAAAGCCGATGGCTACCTGTTCCATTCAGAAAACTTTTCGCTCACCCAAAGCAGTTTGGACGAACCTTTTGTCTTAAAAGTGGGTCTAAAGCCAATTGAGAAAGATCAAAACATTGTGATGAAGAACGTCTTGTTTGAGGTAGACAAGGCGAACCTAAAACCCGTTTCGTATGCAGAATTAAATTACTTAGTACGCTTCCTCAAAAACAATCCGACCATTACGATTGAGGTTGGAGGACATACCGACAACACGGGTTCTGAAGCACGAAATAAAACCTTGTCGAACGATCGAGCAAAAGCGGTGTACTCCTATTTGATTGAAAAAGGTATTGATGCAAATCGTCTGAGTTATAAAGGATATGGAAGTACAGTTCCGGTTGCTACAAATGATACGGATGAGGGCCGTCAGCAGAATCGTAGAACCGAGATTAAGATTGTTACGCATTAGACTTAGGCAGCCATGAAACTTAATCAAATCTTCATTGTGCTAGCAATTGCTGCGGTTGGCTGCTCTTCAAATGTCAATAGTGACCAAGGAAATGTACAGACATCTACACCTAATGTTTTGCAGGAAACTCGTCCAGTGTCCGTCAAGTTCAGTAAAGAAAGTGGACGAAGCAATTTGATTGATCTTTTGTACAGCGAAGCACTATCTCATGATTCAGCGCTGAACCAATTGGATAGGGAAATTGGTTTTTTAGCTAAGCATAGTTTTGACAGTCTTGCCGACTGGCGTGATTACACTGGCAAAAATGCAGAGTTCTTTGACGATGCAAAATTCCACCTTCAAGCCATTAGAGACACAAATTTGTGCAAAGAAGGTCGAGCTTTTCTTGATGACATCATAGGCAAACAGAAAGAAAGAGTTGTTCATTTATACCAGTTAGACTCAAACATCCAACATGATGACAGGGCATTGCGAGATTTTCATAATCTACTCAAACTCGTAGTAGCAAATAACCGAATGGAAAACTACCGGCGAAACGAAATGCCAAATGCGGAAACGTTTGAGCGCATCCTTGAACGCCACGAAGTACTCACTGGTAAAGCAAAAACTGAGATTAAGGAAAGAAAATAGCCAATAGCCAATAGCTAAGTTAAATACACCTCCATCTTACCTGAATCATCTCGTGTAAAATGAATGTGCTCTTGAAGCGTTGTTGCGAGTGAGATTCCCACAAAGTCAGCTTTTACAGGAAAACGCGTGTGGTCTCTGTTTGCCAATATTGCGGTATGCAATGCGTGTGGGTTTTGTGCAAGAATTGGTAAGGTAGAATACATTAGTGTTTTCCCACTGTTCAAAACATCGTCTACCAAAACCACATTTGCATCGGCAATAGCCTGTTCACAGTTCAATCGGATATTGTCCAGGGTAGGATCCTCTTTGTCTACGGCGACACTGCCAATCGAAACTTGAAGGTCCGATATTACACTCAATTCGGCGTGGAGTAAATCTGCAACGATACTGCCCTTATTTTCAACCCCAATCAAGATTAACGGCCTTGAACCGGTGTTGTTCTCCCAAATTTGCCAAGCCATTCGAGTGATTTTCTGAACAATCTCCTCGTGATTTAAAATTAGCGTTTTGGTTGACTTAGACATTGGCAACTT
>CAJXLR010000253.1 GCA_913056425.1 uncultured Bacteroidota bacterium | reverse complement strand
GGTGCCTGGCAATATTGAGCAGTGTGCCCCAATCCATACATTTTCCCCTATGGTCACACCTTTGGTTTGGGCTTTCTTCGTGTGATCATGAAGTGAATGATTTGTAGTTGCAATTACCACGTTTGGGCCGATAATTACATTGTTTCCAATAGTTAGTCCTCCAGACGCATTGATGTAGCATCCGATAGAACCACCGGGATAACTGAAATCATCCTTTTTAATATTCTTCCAATCAATTACGTGAGATCGAAAATCTACAGGCCAGGGAACAGAGCCATTAATTCGCAGCACTTTCTGAAAGAAAAAGTATCGCCTAAACAATTGAAAGTAGAATACATCGCCTGGGTATAGGTTGGTAAACCTTGGATAAAACAGTTTCATCAAAGGTTTGAAAACAATGTTATCTATCGCTATGGCGGTTTTTCTGATCATCCAAAAAGATAATATCTCACAGCAAATCCGAGTAAGACAGCTCCTGCAATAATAAGTACTCCGTAAAAGACCTTTGTAAGTATGGCTTTGCCAATAAGCTTGAAACAAGATGCTAGCATGGCCAATCGTATTATTATTCCGGTGAGGCAAAACGCGCTTAATCCAACAAAAACGTTATCGGATATCTTGAATGAAACTACCAGGGCAACAGCTGTTAGTAGCGCAAACAGCCCGGTAAACATAAATTGCACATTGAGTCGGTTGTATACTTCATAGGCAACTGCAAAAGGACTCGTTAGGTACATCACAAAATAGAAGATCACCATTACTTGAGCTATTAAACCTGCTGTTTCCCAGCCCTCACCGAGTATGAACGGCACAAGAATATCGCCCCAAACCGTTATAATAACCACGGGTAACAGTGCGATAAAAAACAGGAACTGTAGGGTGTTAATGCTTAAATCAAACCGCACCTCTTTATCTCTAAGCCGCGCAAGTCGTTCATATAGTACTTGACTTATGGAAAAACTGATGGCTGACAACGGAACGAAGGTTAACTTGGTTGCGTTGCTAAAATAACCGGTTGTCGACTTGTCGAAAAAGAACGTAATGGCCAGAACGGGTAATGCACTTCCAATCACGTTTACGAGGCTTCCCGGGGTGGCCCATAGGGGGAAAGACTTGAACTTTTTCGCAACAGTCTTTAATTCAGCAATATCGAAGTCAAGAATTCTTGCTGCCCGAATAGGAATAAAAAGAAGGGTGCTTATGGCCAACCCAACTACGTGCCCAACAATCAAACCGTTTCCACTGATGGATCTCAAAGCGTGAGCGAGTTTGTACCCACCGCCAACTGCGGCTCCTGCAATACGGTTGCTCCCAAGCCTATTGTAGGCTCGTTCGCGATTCCACCAAACCATCAGTGTATTGGTGCATCCAAGTAGAAATAATGCACCCGGGATTAGGTAAAACCAATTGGGAATGTCGCTGAATCGCAGTGCTCGAGCGATAAAACCATCGTAAACAAGTATGATGAGCAATGATATGAATGTCCAAGCCAGATTAATAGCGAGGGAAAGGACTAAGACGGACTTTGCCTCGCTGCGTGACTTAGCAATCATGATTGCCTGGTCATACTTCAGTGTAATGACAGCGCCACCAATAGCGAGAATCTGAAGAAATATTTCCATTTCTCCGTGTAGTTCGGCAGGGTACAATCTTGACAAAACCGGAACCAACAAGAAAGAAATCAATTGAGCAATGCCGAAACTCCCGAAGAGTTTTCCGGAGTTTTTAAGAAAATCACTTTTTAGAAATTGCTTCACCGACACCAACAGCGAAGAACGTAAGATTTTGTGAAATTGTGGGCGCTAGAAACGAATCGTTCAAATTTTAGTCATTATACCATGTTTTTGGTCAGGTAATTCAATACTGGACGACCGACTACCTAAATTGCATGGTATGAAATACGTTTTAGTATTTGTGACATTTGTCTTGCTACTCGTTGGATGTAAAGATGTTCAAATCACTATTGATGAGCCAATAAACAAGGATGGGGACAAGAATATTGTATCACCTGAGGTAGATAAAACCTACCGGCCATTTCTACACTTATTCACCAGTATTCACTGTGGCGGCTGTGGCCGTTTTGGTATTCCGGTATCTGAAATAACTGCAGACGAAATGGGAGACAGCATATTCATGTTGCCAACTCATTTTAAGTACAACGATGTGTTCATAACCAATTCTAGTTTGGCAATAGAGAAAGCGTTGGTCGTGACTTATCATTCACCTCAACTTTGGGTTCACGACAAGGAATACACGTATGACATTATAAATTTTTCTCACCGACAAGCCAGTGATTTTCTGAAGGAAAAGCTTCGTGATAAAATGGGTGATGCACCGGGTGCGTACATTGGGCTGGATTACAAATTGAAGGAAAATGGCAGGTTCGACGTAACCGTTGCCATAGACAATGCTTCGTCGAGTGATCAAGAATTGTATTACGAAGTGTATGCCATGGAAGATAGTTTAAACGAGGTTCAGGCCGGCAACAATCCATACCGTAGAGATCATCACCGAGTGAATAGAGGCGGACATTACGGGGAAATGGGCCAAAAGCATGTTTTTAGTGGGAATGAGAAAGTCTCAGACAATTTCGAGTTCGTGCCTTGTTTGGGCTGCACCAGCTCCAAGATGTATTTTGCTGTGGTTGTATGGCGGTCACTTGGAAATGGGAGATTTGAATACGTGAACGGGAAATACTTTAGGTAGGATTAGTATGCCGTAATTCACGCTGGGGCAAAGCCCTTCCTCCCCTGAGAACAAGATAACTATCCCGTCAATATGGGTCAAATGAGATATCCAAGCGCGTCACAAGATTCACCGTCAGTTTGAATTCATTAACGAGGTAATACAAAATGTAGGTTGGTTTTAATTCATTCCAGAAACCTCTTCTATCTTTGCGCGCAATAATTTTCTCATGTCCGAAGAGCATTTTAAAAACGTTATTTCACACGCCAAAGAATATGGATTCGTCTTTCCAAGTAGCGAGATTTATGATGGATTAGCCGCCGTTTACGACTATGGTCAGAACGGGGTTGAACTCAAAAAGAATATTCGCGAGTACTGGTGGAGATCCATGGTGCAGCTTCACGAAAACATTGTTGGAGTAGATGCTGCCATTTTTATGCACCCTAAGGTCTGGAAAGCGAGTGGTCACGTGGAGGGGTTTAACGATCCAATGATTGACAACAAAGACTCGAAAAAGCGTTACCGTGCGGATGTCCTGATTGAGGAGTATCAAGAAAAATACCGTCAGAAAAACGCGAAAGAGATCGCAAAGGCGAAGAAGCGTTTTGGGGAGGATTTTGATGAGGAACAATTCGTAGCAACCAACCCAAACATTAAGCGAAATAACGCCAAAATAAATGAGATAAACGATCGACTCAGAGAAGGTTTGGAGTCTGGAGAACTGCATAAGATAAAAGAACTAATTGAAGACTTGGGTATAGCCTGCCCAATTTCCGGAAGTAAAAATTGGACCGATGTCCGACAGTTCAATTTGATGTATAGTACACAGATGAGTGCAACTGATGGAGAAAGTCAGATTTATCTGAGACCGGAAACAGCACAAGGGATTTTTGTAAACTATCTGAATGTCCAGAAAACTGGTAGAATGAGATTACCATTTGGAATCGCACAAACGGGTAAAGCATTT
>CAJXLR010000252.1 GCA_913056425.1 uncultured Bacteroidota bacterium | reverse complement strand
TCTATAGCATTAACGAACATATAATAATTATCACCGCCATCTGCCAAATAGTTTGATGTGACCACGCGGTAAACCTTTTTTTGTGATGCGTTAAAATTTGAAAAGTAGAAACGTGCACCTTCCGGGAAATTTCCAAGTGCTACTGTCCCTTCTCCTCCAATGGGTTCTCCACCTTTTGAAATAATATGTTGAGCAAGCTGATTAAGCTGATTGGGATTTAGCTCCAAAATAGTAACTGAATTGTCAAATGGCATTAGTTCATACACTTTACCCTTTGAAATGGGGCCACGCGGCAACGGCGCTCTTAATCCACCAAAATTCAATACAGCTAAATCTACCTGTTCGTTTAAAACGTTCTTCGTATAGCTGAATAGCATATCGGCGGCTATATTACCCAGTGCACTCTCAGGCCTTGATTTTACGTATTCTTGAGTCGAGTAACCAATAACTTCATTCATCTCAGACTCTATGCCTTCTCGATAAGGGTTGATTAGCTCTTCGATGTCGGCATCAACGCCATGATACGTCGTATCAATGCGATTAAGCTTTGCATCGGCCACATGAGTATAAGGTGCTTTGAAGCACGCACTGAAGGTGAAGGCAATAAATAGCCCAGCGGTTATTCTAGAAAACAAGGTCAATTTCTTTTTTCAAAAACAATATGGCCGAACTTACAACGTCTTTTTTGTTTTCCATTACTCCGGAGAGTACTGCTTTACCTAAATCGGTACCCTTTGAGAATTCGGACATGTCTTTGTATGCCCGCTCGATTCGGTTTATTATGTCTTCACGTGCTGCTTTTACAATAACCCAAGCTTGGTCACTGATGTAAATTTGCTGAGACACGTTGTGGTTGAATTCTTCGTTTACGGTGCTAACTAACCGATGTTTAAACTCTGTAGCGGTCAATTGAGGTTCTGCAAGTCGCATCACTAAATTGTCCAGCCGAATACGCTCTAAAAAGATGCTGAGCCGTTCATAGGCCTGTAACTTCATCGGTGTTAGCTCAACCGACCTCTTTGTGTCGAGTTCAAGTTTTTTTCGCTTGTAGTCTTCGTCTAGTAGCTTCTTAAGTGTTAAGTAAACCACCAAGAAAACAACTAACGCCGGTATGGTGTACCGGATTAAATCGAGGAATAGTACCCAAGAATCTGATTGTAATAATACCATAGTGTATACTCTAATCTAAGTGTAAATCTATAGTATTAAACGAATGTCTTGGGATAAAATTGGATAAATTTGTGTATGCCTGAAAGCAAAGACACTCTAGTTGAAGCTCCTATTCGTTTCACAGCAAATGCCATCAAGAAGTTAAACGAGATTCGCTCCGAATCCGACGCTGAAATTGCGCCTTACTTGAGAATAGGAGTGAAGGGAGGCGGATGTTCCGGTCTTTCCTATTTGCTTGCGTTCGATCAGAGAGAAGAAAAAGACAATGAGTATGAAGTTGAAGGAATACCCGTTATCATGAATAAAGCACACATTATGTATGTGCTCGGGATGGAGGTTGATTATGAGTACGGGCTCAATTCCAGAGGATTTACCTTCAATAACCCAAATGCCACAGACACGTGTGGTTGCGGAGAGAGTTTCTCAGCCTAAAAAAAACAGGTGCGAACTTTGTCCGCACCTGAAACATGAAATACTGAGTGAACTATTGTAAAACAATAATCTTCGTTCGGATTAGTTCTGCGCCATTTCCTACTTGAAGGATGTACGCATCGTTTTCCAAGTCTTTTAAGTCGATGACGTTTCTACCTCGTTCCACATCAAATCGCTTAACTGTTCTGCCCTGAATATCTGTGAGAATTCCATTGGCAGCATTTCCGCCCCAGTTGATGTAAACTACACCTTTGTTCGGGTTTGGATAGATGAGATGGTTGCTTCAGTTACTTGTCGAAAGGCCTTCGCTTTTTGCGTTCAATTTCGTCTTCTTCTAACTGGCGAGCCTTTGTTAATGCAGTTGCAACAAGCCCCGCGGGTACAGTAACTACACCTATTCCTAATGTCAATACAAAAGTGGTAATAACTTTGCCACCCACGGTTACGGGGTAGACATCACCATAGCCAACCGTGGTCAAAGTAACACTTGCCCACCACAAATTGTGGTATATCGATTTGAATGCTTCTGGTTGTGCTAGTCGGGCGAAACGCACAAGGGTTGCATGAAATTCAAAAAATTATCTCAGTAAATGGATGATCCCCTTGATGTGGCGGTACGTACCGGTTTGAGTGCTTCTGAATTGAAGTGAGTAAAAGTAGACCCCGTCTTGGCATAATTTTCCTTTGTAGATGCCATCCCAACTCGGACTTGTCGATCGATCTGTGTGAATCAATTCACCCCAGGTATTGTATACATTAAACTCAACCTCTTTAACGAATTCTAAGTATGGTCTGAATCTAGGAGTTAATCCTAAAGGAGTAAATGCATTCGGGATTAAGACGCGGTATGGGCATATTTCTTGGACAGTGACGCTATCAAATCCGGTGCAGTACCCGTTATCGGTAATCGTGAATCGGAAAAGTCCATTTTGTCTGAATTGACGAACGTTTTCCGTTAAACCATCATCCCACGTGTAGCTGTACATTGCGGGTAACTCGACCTCCACAAAGTCCGATGAATCTTTGCAAAAGGTGAACAGTTCAGGAATGTCTAAAGTAGGAACCTCATGACGAGTTGCAGTAACTGTAACCGTGTCTTTACAGAACCTGGAACTTACAATTAGTTCACTTGAATAGTTGTTGTCAAATCGCTTACGTGCACTCGTATCGCTATCAGCCCATCTATACTTTAGGTTTGTTGGGTAATTGGTCTCGGCAAAACTGCCTACGCAAAAATCAAAAGCAGTTGTGTCTAACAAGTCAGCAGGATTATCATCCGAAACTACAGTGAGGTAAAGCTCGACCGTTGAGTCACATCCATTAGACGAGGTAAATAATTCCGTGTATTTACCACCCATGGTTAATTTCCGAGTACCGAAAGAGAACTCTTCTCCGGAACAAATAGTGTCAATTACCCGCGTCTCATAGGACACCAATTCGATTACCTTGGTTTCACTCGAAACATAGCAGTACGAATTGCTGAGGTGGTCGAGTGAATTTGCAACAAGATACCGGTAGTAATAGCGCTTAGAGCCGCTACCAATATGAGTATATTTCACATGATTGGCTCCTGATATATTTGTCCAGGAATTTCCATCTCCACTCCGTTGCCATTGGTACACAGGCGTGCTGTATTGGTCTCCGGTTAGCGAAGCCGTTAGCTCAATTTTTGCAGTATCCGTGTCGCAGATTTGACTTTTACCCTCCGGCAGTACTACTGCATTCGGGCCGCAAGGACTAAACCCGATATTGTCTAAAGCCAAGTCATTGCCTATTCCTCCGGGTGCTTCATTCCTTAAAGTAAGTTTGAGTTTAGTCTGATTTGGTTTTGTCTTAAACGTAAAATCGTACGTGTCCCATTCTTCAATCTCAGGAACAGGACCACTCTTAAATGCAGGTTTATCATCAATCAAAACCATTACATTGGGTAAAATCGCGTTTTCGCCTTTTTTAACCAGATTGATGATGTCCATCGAAAATACATACCAAGTATTCTCACAAAGGCCGTCTACTTCTTGTTCAAAGAATACACCTGGAGAGTAACTTGCATTAACCACGATCA
>CAJXLR010000251.1 GCA_913056425.1 uncultured Bacteroidota bacterium | reverse complement strand
ACTGCGGAACGTATTGTTTTGAATTGCATGCAACGCATGAGTGCTATAGCAACGGAAACTCGAAAATACGTTGATCGAATAGTAGATCTGAACACCAAAATACTTGATACACGAAAAACAACACCGGGAATTCGCTTCATGGAAAAATGGGCTGTTTTGATCGGCGGCGGAGAAAATCATCGATTCGGACTGTATGATATGATCTTGATCAAAGACAATCATGTAGATGGCGCCGGGTCGATCACGGACGCTCTGAATCGCACACACGACTACCTCACCTATAAGAATCTAGACCTCCGGATCGAGTTGGAAGTTCGCTCCTTCGAGGAGATCGACGAGGCTTTGGAGCATGGCGGACTAGATCGTATCATGCTCGATAATTTTGCGCCTCAACAAATCATTGAAGCACTTGCTGTTATTAATGGTCGGTGTGAAACAGAAGCTTCAGGAGGTATAAATGAGACAAATCTGAAAGCATACGCCGAAACCAACGTTGATTTTATCAGCATCGGAGCACTCACTCATTCTGTGAAAAGTCTCGATATCAGTTTGAAAGAGACGGAGTAATATAGGTCTCCACAAAACGAGCAAACGATTCTGCTTTCAATGCATGACCGTCATGCATTTTCCATTCGGTTACTTGAACATCTGCCGCCCTCAAAAACTTTTCTTGTTTGGCTACAGATTCCGCTGTGTGGAAGACATCAGTCTCATCGTAAACCATGAAAGTTTTGCATGATTGAATCGCATCTAATGCCTCAATTGGCAAATCTGTTGGGATGCTTCCACTCCAGAAGATCAGTTGGTCTATTCTAGGTTTTGAAGCACTCATCCACCTACAAGCCGTAGCAACTCCCTGACTAAAACCAACTAAAACAAGGTGTTGGTTCGATTGTATGAACTTGTCATACACTTGATCTAAGAATGCACAATAGTCTCGAATATCGTTTAATCGATCTTCCTTAGTCATCCAACTCGCTACCACATCGCCATAGAAGCCTTTTCGATAAAAGCGATGAAGACCTTCCGGTGCTACGACTGCTATACCAGGTCTGATAACAGGTTTAAACTCTTGAATAAAGCGATTTGCTAATTGAGCGTAGCCGTGAAGTGCAATGAAAACCAGGTTCGCAGATTGGATGTCGCCTTCCACATATACACGACCCGTCTTAAGGGTTTTAAGTTGGTGCTCCATGGTGCAAAGTTAGTTGGTGAGGAGGAGCCGTGCGACTGAGAAAGATGTAACTTCGCCACATGAAGATTTCACTAATTGTTGCGATATCTGAGAATAACGCCATTGGTAAAGACAATCAATTACTCTGGCACATCCGGGATGATCTTCAACTGTTCAAACGAACAACGTTGAACCACGTGATTATTATGGGGCGCAAGAGCTATGAATCGATAGGTAAGCCTCTTCCAAAACGAACAACAGTTATTATTACACGGCAAGCGGATTATCAAGTACCGGGAACTATAGTGTTTAATAGCTTGGAACGTGCGTTGGAATACTTCAAAGGAAAGGAAGACGTCGTTTTCATCACGGGTGGGGGAGAAATATACAAGCAGTCAATACCTTACGTAAATGAAATGCACATCAGTCATGTGAAAACTACCGTCGATGATGCAGATACGTTTTTTGCCGAAGTTGATTATTCTGAATGGCAAGTTGTCGAAGAAGTGACCTACGAAGCGTCAGAAGTTAATGAGCACGGATTTACGTATAAACGCTATTTGAAAGCGGATTAAACTGAATATCGATTCCGGTTTTCGATTTCATGATTATACCGGGAACAATGTCTTTTGTGCTGAGCTGGATTATGCTCTTGAATTCATAATCCTGAATCAGGTTACCTGCTACCCACTGTAGTTCCATGAGTGCAAGTTGCTGACCAATACATATGCGCTCTCCTTGCCCAAATGGAATGTATTCAAATGCTTTGCCCGTAGTTCGATTTATAAAGCGGTTGATGTCGAATTTGTTCGGGTTTTTCCAGAGTGATTCTCTCCGGTGAAGCGTGTAGGTACAAATCATGAAGTAATCACCTTTTTTAACCTTGAAGTCTTCAATTAAATCATCGTCCATTGCTTGGCGATGAATCGACCAAACGGGCGGATAAAGCCGGAGGCCTTCCTGAACCGCAGATTTTAGTTGTGGAGCGTTTTTAAGTGTTGTAAAACGAACCTCACCATGCAGTGATTCTCGAAGTATTTGTTGGCTGGCTAAGTCACTGCCCAGTACACTCACTATCCATGTCAACGCTGATGCCGTGGTATCGTAGCCAGCAAAAATTAAGTTAGTAACCAGATCATTTAAAGCCTGATCATCCTCTCCTCGATTGATATAGTCTTGGATTAAGTGACTATTCGTCGTTTGGTTGGATCGGCAGAATTTTACAATGTTCTTTGAGTATTCCTGCAGTTCCATAACTGCGTCATTGACATTCAAATTCTTCTTGGATAAACCTAGTCGAAGTCTGAATGTGTTTCTAAAATCATTTAGCTTTTGATTCTTGATGTTGGTGATTTCAAGTACTTCTTCATGCGCCTTTACAATCGCGTTTACATCAAGTTTTAGTTCCGAATTGAATTGTGTTTTCAGTAAAAGGGTGAGAAAAAAACGTTTCGACCAAGACTCTATTTCAACGAGTTCTGTGTCGGGTTTTATATCCCGATAAATAGCTCCAATCTGAGTTTCAAAATCACGGACTACCTTTTCATGAAAGTGGGGTTTCATGTTTCGATTTTGACTTGCCCATAAATCGTCTTCCGAAATGAAGATTCCATCACCCAATAGTGGTTTCAGCGCCTTAATCACGGGGGAGCGTTTGTAATTTGACTTGTTCGTTTTTAGTATGTGTTTAATAACATCCGGATCACTAACTAAATGCAGTTGTTGGTGCTTTCCTAGATTGAATTTAATGAGACCACCACGCGAATTAGTCAAGTCGACCAGAGTGGTTAATGAGTCTCGGAACAATCCACCAACTAGTCCGATAAACGACAGTGGTCCTATCTGAGGAATCGACGAATTAGTCTTCATCGTCCAATAGGTTTACATTTTCCAGTTGATGCTTCAACCTGTGGACAAACCTGCACATGTCGCCACCATTGTTTACGCGGTGATCGCAACTCACAGTAACTTGTAGGACGTCTCGCTCTTCAATTCCGGCTTTCTTCTGAATCAAACGTTTAGAAGCAGTGCCAATGAAAATCCCAAGACTGTGAAAGGGAAGAGGGATTCCCCAAGTTCGCCGGTCGGCCGAATAATTCATAATCGATGAAAAATATAACGTACCGAAATACGCTTTGCGATAACTCGGGCTCCTCAACCAAAAAGCGTACAAGAGCTTCCTCAAAAACGTTGGGAGCTTAGCAAACAGTTGCTCGTTATTCGTAAGGCTTGGTCTTGCATCTTTCAATCGGCTGTCAATTTCCCCAATCGACTTTGCATCCGTTGACCGTATCAACATGTTGGTTAATTGGTAAACATCGTTCGTCTTTGTTTCAATCGGAAGCCAAAAATCCACTTCTTGGGGTGTTATGGTTTTTGAACGAGTCGCAAAAGACTGGATCCTCACATCTTCCTTAACCGTAAGCGCGCACGCCTTGATGATATACGACGTAAGACTTAATCGATTACCTTTTCTATTATGTTCTTTCAGATGTTTACG
>CAJXLR010000250.1 GCA_913056425.1 uncultured Bacteroidota bacterium | reverse complement strand
GAAGACGCTAAGATTATTCCAGTAGCCAAATCATCGCTCGACAAGGTGATTGGCTTCTTGGCAAAACCCGCGCTTCAAGGCACTTTGTTGGTGATAATCTTTTGGGGAATCTTTTTTGAAATCAGAACACCCGGAATTGGTTTTCCTCTCGCAGCAGCTGTTGGTGCGGCCTTATTATACTTTGCTCCGCTATATCTCGATGGTTTAGCTGCCAACTGGGAGATTCTCATGTTCCTGGTAGGTTTGATTCTTATTGGTCTTGAAATATTTGTCATACCCGGTTTTGGTGTGGCCGGTATCTCCGGTATTCTTCTCACCTTAGGCAGTTTAATTCTGAGTTTAATTCGCAATGTCGATTTCGACTTCTCAACCAGCTCTGAATTAGAAATATCCAATGCACTCACTGTGGTTCTGTTTGCCATGGTCGGTTTCATAATTGGCCTGGTTTTATTTGGTAGGGGGATGTCTAGCTCTCCACTTTTTAAACGGTTAATCTTAAGCACGACCTTAGAAGACGCAAAAGCAGGAATTCACATTCCGGAACGTGACAATTTCGATTTGATGCATAAATCCGGCGTCGCTCATACCGACATCCGCCCAATGGGCAAGGCAAAGATTGAAGGTGAAATTATTGATGTAAAATCGATGGGTCAGTTCATCCCAAAAGGTAGCCCGGTGCGTGTGATTGCCAAGGAGCTTGGATATTACGTAGTCGAAACAGACAACATCGCCTAGTGAAAGTCCTGATTGTTCGGTTTAGTTCTATTGGAGACATTGTACTTACCACACCGGTAATTCGGTGCATGCACAATCAGAAAAAAGACGTAGAAATTCACTACTTCACCAAATCATCTTACCGCAGCATACTCGAAAACAATCCATACATCCACAAGCTTTGGTTGTTAGACGACAACAATTGGGACGACCTAATTGCGATCATGAAGGAGGAGAAATTCTCCAAAATCATCGACCTACACAACAACCTCCGAACGCTCAAATTACAGTTAGCTTTGGGTGTACATACCTATCGCGTAAATAAGATCAATATACAGAAATGGTTATATACCAATCTTAAAATCAATCTATTACCAAAGGTTCATATTGTAGACCGTTACCTACAGGCGGCAGGTGTCTTGCGCGTGCAAAACGACGGTCAAGGTCTAGACTATTTTATATCAGACGACACTGCACTCCAGGAAGAAATCAATCTACCAAGCGCTTATATCTGTATGGCAATTGGTGGTCAGCACGAAACCAAAAAGCTACCCACCACCAAACTCAGCGAACTATGCAGAAAGATATCACAGTCGGTTGTATTGATTGGAGGTCCCGAGGACACTGCAGCCGGGGAGTTTATAGCTGGTTCAAACCCAAATGTGATGAACTTGTGCGGCAAACTCAGCATCAGTCAAAGTGCTCTAGTAATTCAACGCAGTGGTGCTGTTATCACACACGACACCGGCATGATGCACATCGCTGCGGCGTACGAAAAACATATCTTTTCCATTTGGGGAAATACCGTTCCGCGCTTTGGTATGACGCCGTACAAGGCGGGTGACAAATCGCACATCTTTGAAGTAGAAGGTCTCTCCTGCCGACCTTGCTCCAAAATTGGCTTTGAGAAATGCCCCAATGGCCATTTTAAGTGTATGATGAATCAGGATTTAGATGCAATTTCGGAGCGATTGGAGAGATTAGATATCGGATGATTCATTCGTTCCAGTCGCACAGTGAACAGACACCTACCTCCGGAGATTTTTAAGTGACATTTTGTTGTGATCGGTCGATCTTTGAATGGGGAAGGGATGATACTATTCCCTCGCAAATTCCCGCGAACTTTCTAAAAGAAATCTAACTCAATCTCCGAACGTGACGGTTCGGAACGTATTCGTTTACAGTCTAACCGAATGACCGATGGAAAACATCAATTGTCGGTTGTAAAACTTGGCTGGTCCACTCTTAACCGTGTCGTGCAAGGAATATACACCCACAAGTGCCAGACTAAATCGTTTTTTACGTTTGTATTGAAATTGTAATCCTACTTCCCCTTGAATATTAAATTGAAACCTGCGGAATTCCGTATCGGTGTAAATTAAACACGGAGTATCATCCGGAGTACTGGCATTCGTAAACACTAAAAACGTGGGCACCAAGCCAAAGCCCCCGTAGGGTTGTAGAATTCGTTTCTTGGAGTGATACTGAACCGTGACAGGCATAGAAACATATCCAAATCGATAGCGCAATCCTTCAAAATCTCCTGTATGGTCGTCAAGTTCCATTCTGAAATCAGTATATCGGTCTCCTAAAAACTGAAAAGCCAGGACTCCTTTTACATTGAACTGTTTTGCCACGGGTTTCTGAATAAAACCTTGAATTCCAATACCCATAGAGGGATCGGAATCATCGCCGGTTATCTGTGGAGAAGCGAACTGACTTCGTCCAAACTCAATTGAACCACCTTTATAGGTCTTCTGAGCATAGGTGAACCCGGCTGTGAAGCAAATACTTAGTGTTAGGAATACTCGGGTAAACATGGAGATGCGTTTGAATTGAATAGTTAGTATTTAAACTCTCAGAAATGAAAAAAACGTATGTCTTACTTGAAAGTTGTCCTCAATACACTCAACATAAAGCGCCCAATGGGCATTTGAGACATGATCTGAAGATTCTCAAATGTAGTTGTTTGTTCATCGAGAAATCGTAAAATCGTTGTTGGGCTGTTGCGCTCAAATAGGCGCTCAAATAGGCTTTTACCCAAATCGTTACGTCGTACCAAAACATCCAGCAATTGTTCATCCATCCAACTGAACATGGGCTTCTTGTTCGGAGATAGACGCTTTTCTCCGCGTTTCAATTGTTCAACCATATCCAATGAAAACCTCATCGAATTCTTAAAAGCATATCCTGTACTGGGCTTCGCCCATCCGCCAGCTATTCCTATGCGCGTAACGTAGTTTGTAGACCATTGATTGAATGGATATGTTGTCATAGGTATCACTCCTTCTTCCGTTTCCGTGATTTCGTAATCGTCATCACTTAAGCCCAAACCGGTTAAATAGTCCCGAATTCCTTTTTCATATGCTTCTCTCTCGAGCAACGTATCGGAAAACAAGGTGTATTCGACCAGAGCTTCTGTTTCAGAATCCGGTAGAACATAAATGAAACGAGTATTCCCTTTTTGAGGAATGTTAAAATCCATGAAATGAGCTATTTCCGGATTGAATACCTCTTTTTTGGTCTTCACAAACCAGCCCACAAAATGTTGATCTAAATAAGGATGTTTGCCCAGATCGTATGTACGTTTTGGCAGATTAATGCTGGAGAAAACGCGTTCCGAGTTATAGGTGTTTTCTGTGGTTTTAACCAGGCAACCTTGTTCGGTTTCAAGAATGTCTTGGATGTCTTCATGCTTCCAGGTAAAACGATCAGACGCCCGGGCTATCTCGTCTTTCGCCCACTGATAAAAATCGGTGCTAAATACTTTATGGTACCTGTAGCTGCCGAGATCATATTGCTTTGAAGAAACGGCTATTTGTTGGTATGATTTAGTCACAAATGGAAATTCCTCTTCGCTCCAGAAGCACCATGTTCTATCGTTTTGTGTTTTGTCTTGGGCATCAATCAGTAGAATTTTCTTGTCTTGAAACCAGTTATCTTGTGCCATTCGAACCGCCAGCCACAAGCCTGCGCCTCCAACAC
>CAJXLR010000249.1 GCA_913056425.1 uncultured Bacteroidota bacterium | reverse complement strand
TACTATTGAACTCATACTACTTCTTGCTTTTCGCAGTTGCTGCGGTATTCTTTATTGCAGTTAACTATGCTGCAAATGCAGGATGGGCAACGTTGATAAAACGAGTAATCGAATCTGTGAGTTCTTGGTTGCCAATTGGAATTCTGTCTATGTTGGCGGTATTATTCTTTGGTAAAGATCACTTGTATCACTGGATTGAATACATGGATCAGCAGTTGAACCCTGGCGATGCTGGATACGACAAGATTTTAGCGAGCAAAGACTGGTTCTTGAACAAAGGATGGTTCTTGGTTGGAGTTCCTCTAATCATGATTATCTGGTTCACGTTTAGAACCGTATTGGTGCGTTTGTCGCACAAAGAGGACGAGCAAGGTGGATTGAGCTTCTTTAAGAAGTCGATTACCTACTCTGCTGCTTTCTTGGTTGTGTTTGCATTCAGCTTCTCAATGTTTAGCTGGTTGGTAATGATGAGTTTAGATCCACACTGGTTTAGTACAATTTACTCCGTATACAACTTTGCGATAGCATTTGTTACTGGTCTAACGGTGATTTGCTTCTTCGTGCTTTACTTGAAATCTAAAGGTTACATGGAAATCGTTTCTGATGAGGTAATTCACGATTTGGGTAAATTCATGTTCGCTTTTAGTATTTTCTGGGCGTACATCTGGTTAGCACAGTTCCTATTGATTTGGTATGCGAATATCTCGGAAGAAGGTATTTATTACACAGTTCGATTGACTCCACACTTCAAACCGATGTTTAGAATCAATTTGGTAATGAACTTCTTCTTGCCATTCTTGATTTTGATGATGCGTAACGCTAAACGTCACCCAAAGGTGTTGTTGGTTGCCGGTACAATCATCTTAGCAGGTCACTGGCTAGATTTATTCTTAATGATCATGCCAGGTACGGTAGGAGAGGCTGCTGAGATTGGGGTACTTGAGATCGGAATGACAATGGCTTTTGCCGGTTTATTCATCTTCTGGGTACTAAACAACCTGTCTAAGAAGAACCTTTACGCTAAGAACCACCCTTACCTACTTGAATCTGCCAACCACGATGTTGGGGTTTAATTAGGAATAAGATATTTTCAAAAGGCCAGCTTTGCTGGCCTTTTTTTGTGCGAGTTGTTAAGGGCAGTTTGCTTTTGGCAAAACAATGCTTGAGTGATTGAATCTCAGAATGTGGATTTAAATATGACCGTCATTCTGAAGGAGAGACCGAAAGGAATGACTGAAGAATCTTCCAATAATTAACGCTATCAATTCGTAAGGTTATTCGCTCCGACCTGTCACCAGCCTGTCGGCAGACAGGTCATTCGTTCAGAATGACGTCTCAGGAAATTGTACAACCTCCACCTCTAATTCTTAATTCTCAATTTTCCATTTTACTTCCATCCTAAGCCTTTCACCTTACACCTTAACAATGCGAGAGTGCATGAATGCTTGAATGCAAGCTTAGCGAGTCCAGCAACTTTCAACTTTCCACTTTTCATTTTCAACTTTCCACTTTCCACTTTCCACTTTGCACTTTCCACTTTCAATTTTCAATTCCCCTTTCCCTGCCTATCTTTGCGCGCTTAGTCAGAAAACCACATGTTATCAGCATCAAATATTTCTCTTCGATTCGGAAAACGCGTATTATTCGACGAGGTAAACGTTAAGTTTACTGAGGGTAATTGCTACGGTATCATCGGAGCCAATGGAGCGGGTAAGTCAACTTTCTTAAAAATCCTATCCGGTGAGATTGAGCCAACCACAGGAGATGTATCAATTTCTCCAGGAATGCGTATGGCTGTGTTGAAACAGGATCACTTTGAGTTCGATGATTTCCAAGTACTCGATACAGTTATCATGGGGCACAAAGATCTCTATGAGATCATGAAGGAGAAGGAGGCAATATATGCCAAACCGGATTTCAGCGATGAAGACGGTATTAAAGCCTCTGAACTGGAAGAGAAGTTTGGTGAGATGAACGGTTGGATGGCAGAAAGTGAGGCAGGAGAGATGCTTAACGCACTTGGTGTTGCGGAAGAATTCCATTACAGCAAAATGGAAGACATAAGCAACAATCTCAAAGTTCGTGTCCTTTTGGCTCAAGCATTATGTGGAAATCCGGACATCCTTCTTTTGGATGAGCCAACAAACGATTTGGACGTTGAAACCATTTCGTGGTTGGAAGACTTTCTAGCAGAATCAAAAAACATCGTTATAGTCGTATCGCACGACCGACACTTTTTGGATGCTGTATGTACGCACACGGCAGATATTGACTTCAAAAAGATAAAAGTATATGCCGGAAGTTATACGTTTTGGTATGAGTCGAGTCAGCTCGCATTAAGACAACAACAACAAGCCAACAAGAAGGCAGAAGACCGTAAGAAGGAGTTACAAGCCTTTATAGAACGATTTAGCGCTAACGTTAAGAAATCTAAACAGGCAACTTCTCGAAAGAAAATGTTGGAGAAACTGAACGTAGAAGATATCCAACCGTCAAGCCGACGTTATCCGGCAATTATATTTGACCAGGAGCGTGAGGCAGGCGACCAGATTGTAAACGTAAAAGATCTTTCACTTAAAGGCTATTTCCAAGACGTATCATTTAGCGCTTATAAAGGTGAAAAGATTGCAGTAATATCTCGAAACAGTTTGGCTGTAACCAACTTCTATCGAGTGCTTAACGAGGAGATTAAACCGGATTCCGGTGAAGTTGAGTGGGGAATTACAATTCAGAAAGCCTATTTGCCAAACGAAAACGATGAATACTTCACTGCCGACCTAAACCTAGTAGATTGGTTAAGACAATATTCCGAAGAAAAAGACGAGACCTTCATTCGTGGTTTCTTGGGTAAGATGTTGTTCAGTGGGGAAGAGGTGTTTAAGAAGAGCAATGTATTGAGTGGAGGGGAGAAAGTACGTTGTATGATTTCTCGATTGATGCTTGCGCATCCGAACTTACTTATCTTGGATGAACCTACGAATCACTTGGATTTGGAATCCATTACGGCATTTAACGAAGGCCTGACTACGTACAAAGGTTCTGTCCTGTTTACGTCTCATGACCACACGTTTACTCAGTCGATAGCGGACAGAATAATTGAATTAACACCATCCGGCATTATTGATAAAAAGACCGACTTCGATACATACATCGAGGATTCGGAGATCAAGGAACGCCGCGAAAAAATGTACAATGCATAAAATCTTAAAAATGAATAAAACACAATTCTTTGTATCGCTGATAGCAGCAGTGACCATTAGCGCATGTAACAGTTCATCATCTTCGTCTAACGAAGAAGTCGAATTGATTGATCAGATTGATAGCGTGTCGTATGCGTTAGGTTTGCTTACCAGTGAGAATTATAACACTCAGATTGGTGGAGATCTCGATGCTAACTTGATTGCTGAGGGAATAAAAGACAACTATGTAGGAGGTGACACAAATGCACAACCTATGATTCCATTGGAAGAGGCTGAGTTTATTATCCAGAAATACGCGTTCGAAAAAACACAGGCAAAATCTCAAGGGAATCTGGACGAAGGTTTGGCATACTTAGAAGCAAACAAAACCAAAGAAGGAGTAGTAACGCTTCCAAGTGGCCTGCAATACAAAGTGGTTAAAGAAGGTGAAGGACCTCAACCAAGTATTGACGATAAAGTAGTTTGTCATTATACCGGAACTTTTATCGATGGTAAGGTGTTTGATA
>CAJXLR010000248.1 GCA_913056425.1 uncultured Bacteroidota bacterium | reverse complement strand
AATAACTTTGGGATTCCAACGAGTACGGCCAAGTTTATCAAAGCATTAAACGCGAAGAAGAAGTGCGTTTTTGTTGACTTTGGAAATCCGTATAACCTGAAATCGTTTGACGGGATGAAGACGGTTGTTATGGGGTATGAAGACAACAACACAAATCATGTAAAAGCTGCACAAGTCTTGTTTGGTGCCTTGGGCGCAGATGCCTTCTTGCCCGTATCCGTTACCAACGATTTTAAACTGTACAGTCAGAAAGTAATTGAAAATCTTCAGATTCTTCAATACGGAGAACCCGAGGAAGTAGGCCTCGATTCTGAGAAGCTTAGCAAAATTGATAGCATCGCCAAAGACGCGGTTGCCAAGCATGCAACACCGGGTTGTCAAGTTCTCGTAGCTAGAAACGGAAAAATCGTTTACCAGAAGTCGTTTGGCCACCATACCTATTCATCTACCAGACAAGTAGATAACGATGACCTGTACGACTTGGCTTCGCTTACCAAGGTAAATGCGACAACACTTGCCATCATGAAATTGGTTGAGGACTCGGTAATCAAGTTATCTGATCCGCTGTCGAAATACCTTAATAACCTGGATACGACAAATAAGGATGATATAACCATCAAGCAGGTGTTAACGCACTCAGCGGGTCTTAAAAGTTGGATACCCTTCTACAAAATTGCCACATCAGATCCATTGGTTTACGACACAACATTCTCGACCGTAGCATCAGACAAGTTCTGTATCAAGGTGAATGACCAACTGTATATGTGTCGAGAGTTTCAATCTGTAATATTTGGAACCATCTACGATTCGGAAGTTCGCACTCCGGGTAATTATAAGTACAGTGATTTAGGAATGATTCTGATGCGTTACCTCGTAGAGCAAGTAACACATACATCATTGAACCAGTTTGTTGATAGTGTCTACTATAAACCAATGGCTCTGCGCACTATGACATACAACCCGCTTACGAAATTCGATAAGAAACACATTGTTCCTACTGAGGATAACGCAGATTTTAGACGAACTCTTATTCACGGTTATGTACATGATCCTGCAGCAGCAATGCTTGGTGGAATTGCCGGTCACGCCGGTTTGTTCTCCAATTCTGGAGATGTAGCAGCAATACTTCAAATGCTAATGAACGGTGGCTACTACAACGGTAAACGATTCTTAAATCCAGAGACCATAAAGGAATTCACCAAATATCAGTATACAAATTCACGACGGGGAATTGGTTTTGACAAACCTGAGCCTAACAGTCGTAAAGTGAATCCGGTTTCAGATTATGCCAGTGCAAATACATTTGGCCACAGTGGATTTACTGGAACTCAAATGTGGGCGGATCCAAAGACAGGCATAGTTTATGTGTTTCTGTCAAACCGAGTACATCCAACTGCAGAAAATAAGAAGCTGGTAAGTATGAGTGTACGAACGAAGATTATGGATGCAATTTATGAATCGATAATCCCTGAGAATTAACTCTGAACCAATTAATAATCATCAAATGAAGAAATGGATTTTAATCGCTGCAGTAAGTTTTAGTATGACTTCTTGCGACACACTGTTGGAGGCAATGGAAACTGCCGACGGGATAATGAATGAAACAACCGGAATCACTCAAGGTGAGGCGGCACAAGGATTAAAAGAAGCCCTTACCAACGGAGTTAGCACCGGGACTGGTTTCCTAGGTAAGACGGACGGATTTTTAAAGAATGCAGCCTATAAAATCATCGTGCCAGAAGAAGTGCGCGACGTTGAATCTAAAATTCGTAGTAACCCTCTCGCAAATGCATTGGCAGGCAAACACCTGGATAACTTGGTAACTGCAATGAATCGAGGAGCAGAAAACGCAATGGCAGAGGCAAAACCAATCTTTGTTTCAGCCATTAAAGAAATGACAATTTCAGATGCAATCAACATCGTAACCGGTGGTGATGGTGCTGCGACAAACTATCTCAAACGAGTTACTTCTACACAGCTAAAAGAAAAGTTCATGCCGGTTATTAAGTCGTCTTTGGATGGAGTTAATGCAAACAAATATTGGGATCCGGTATCAAAGGCATACAATATGGTGACCAATAAAAACGTAACAACGGATTTGAACGAGTATGTTACCGACTTAGCAATGACTGCGTTGTTTACCGAAATCAAGAAGCAAGAAGATAACATCCGAGCTAATCCGGTAGAACGCACCACGGACATCTTGAAGAAAGTATTTGCTTACGCAGATTCTCGAAAGAACTAAAACCTGGTTTTTTTAGTCTGTTTACCGGAGTCGTTGTAGTATTTCCACGTTCCGGTCTTACGTCCATTTTTGTATTTCCCTTTGATGCGTATTTCCCCGTTTCGGTGGTATTCGTAATACTTGCCGTGCATTATGCCATCCTTCGTGTCTGCTTCAATCTCAATTTGTTCAGATCCGGGATACCGTTTGGTGTATACTCCATCTTCAATCCACTCCAGTCTAAACGACTGGTTTCGGACATCGCGTTCCCGAGCATATTGATTGTACATTGCCTCAATCTCGTTCATAGGTGTTAATGATACCGACCCAGGATCTGTTTCCAATCTCAGAACCATTGCGGTTTTAAATGTGCTGTCCGATGGGTGAAGCGTTAGTCCCAACAAACTGAACGATTTAAAGTATGCCTCACTAGCTTTCAAGGATTCACGAGCATCGCTCTTCGCCATCTTTAGGAGTGGCTTGTATAAGTATTGAGGAGATACAAAAGTCGAAATAGCATGACCTTCTTTTTGGTAAAAGGAACTAAACCAATCTTGATTCGAAAGCGTATGTCCATTCTCATAATCTTCAATCATGGAAATTAGAGTAAGCGGACTGTTGCTAAACACCACATAAGACCCAATAAAACAGAAATGAGGTTTATCTATTCGGTCTAAGTATTTACCGAACAAAGCATTGAAAAGATGTGGTATCTCGGTGTAGTAAATCACAGAAGACCGGTAATCGATTGTCTTGTTACGAATGGGAGTGCGCTTGCGAATCTGATCTGTAAGTCTTTTCAATCCTTCTTTGGCTTTTTCTGGATTAGCGGCTTTGAACGCAACAAACGCCCCGGCACTTTTGTCGTAACTCACCGGGTTGTTCAATTGTCCAACTGCCAGTTCTGGACCCATCCAGCCAAAGAAATCTCGCTCCAACGATATTCCGAGGAGCAGCTCGAGCCGTTTCTGGTTTGTGCGAAGTGAGTTATTGGATTTTTCTTGAAGTCGATTCAAAAACTTACCGATGTCGGAAACACCTATGCGCGTAAACCATGCGGTACGGTTTGATAAAATATCCGATACTTCGATTTTATCTTTCCCAGGGAACTCCAATACCGTTTGGAACAAGGAGTTGTCTTTCCAATTTGGTGTCGAAAGACCTTCAAGCAGCCATTCGTTATCCTCCAAATGCACATTAAACGCACTATTCTGTAACACATCAGCCAGAAGCTGGAGTTCACTTACCTCTCCGGTGAGGTAGCATGAAAGCAATCGATTTAACATGTTATACTGGATGTATACTTGGCCATTGCCGGAGGTTTTTAATTCATTGAAAGCCAAGTAGTTAGAAGTGTTAAAAACAGGCGCTTCAACCATAGATTGATTAATGTAGCTGGTAATGATGTCTTTGGAGTAGCTGCAAACGAGTTGATTTTGAAATTGAACAAAGTGCAGCAAATCCTCATCAATCAACGCTCGTATAACATCGTGGCTGTTTATGGATACA
>CAJXLR010000247.1 GCA_913056425.1 uncultured Bacteroidota bacterium | reverse complement strand
GAAGTCGGCAATTACTCCATCTTTAAGCGGTCGGATTGTCTTTATATCCTCGTGCGTCTTACCGTGCATTTTTTGGGCTTCTTTCCCAATGGCGATAATCTCTCCAGTACTGCGTTTCATCGCAATAATCGAGGGTTCGTTCACCACTACCTTGTCCTTGTGAATGATCAATGTGTTGGCCGTTCCCAAGTCGATCGCGACTTCTTGAGTAAGGAAATTAAAAATGCCCATGAATGCTTTAAAAAAACTGTTTCTTCCGTAAAAAATGCCGAATACCGGTACTGTTCTGCAATATTAGGTCAATCCCCTGGTAAATGGTAATAATTAACCAAGTCTTTTTTTGCCGAAAGTCCTCTAAAACAATAGGTTAATGTTTGAAGTGACGGTGACCGGTCATCACCATGGCCATCTTATGCTCGTTGCAGTAATCAACCGACAGTTGGTCTTTGATACTTCCACCCGGTTGAACCACTGCTTTGATACCTGCATTATCTGCGATTTCAACACAATCCGGGAAGGGGAAAAACGCATCACTAGCCATAACTGCTCCATTTAAGTCAAAGCCGAATTTCTTCGCTTTTTCAATGGCCTGGTTCAAGGCATCTACCCGTGAAGTCTGACCGGTTCCGCTTGCCAAGAGCTGATTCCCTTTAGCCAAGACGATTGCATTACTTTTCGTGTGTTTTACCAACAGGTTTGCGAAGTACAAATCATCAATTTGCTCATTCGATGGGGGAGTAGTTGATACGATGTTGAACTCATCGCGTGAAACAATTTTGTTATCCCGATCTTGAAGTAACTTTCCATTAAGTGCGGAACGGACTGTTTTTGAACTCCAATCAAAGTCTTGTAATTCGAGCAAAATTCTGTTCTTCTTAGTGCGAAGTACAGGTAACGCGTCTTCATCGAACGATGGCGCAATAAGTACTTCAAAGAACAAATCGTTCATCGCCTCAGCGGCTTCTTTGGTAATCGCAGAAAGCGTAACCAAAATACCTCCGAATGCACTAACCGGGTCTCCGGCTAGAGCAGCCTTATAGGCTTCTGTAACACTTGGTCTGATAGCGAATCCACACGCATTGTTGTGCTTCAAAATACCAAACACACTTTGCGATTCAACTTCAAAATCTTTAATCAATGAAATTGCTGCGTCTACATCAAGAAGATTGTTGTAGGACAGCGCTTTACCATGAATTTGGTTAACAACGCCGTTTAAGTCGCCTGCAAACCTTGCCTCTTGATGTGGGTTCTCACCATAACGCAAAGGTGTGCTCTCATGACCAGCGAAGTACATTGAGATTGAGCGGTCATATTGTGTGGTGGTTTGAAATGCTTCAAGGGCAAGCTGCTTTCTGAATTCAATCGTAGAATCACCGTTGTTGGATTGCAAATGCTTCAGCAATCGTGGAGCTTGATCTTTATTGCTCAAAATGAGTTTATCGCGATAGTTTTTAGCCGCAGCACGTATCAACGAAATACCTCCAATGTCAATCTTTTCGATAATCTCAGATTCATCGTTGGTTTTTGCGACGGTTTCGTCAAACGGATATAAATCTACCCAAATTAAGTCGATGTTATCGATTCCATACTGCTCAAGTTCCGCTTGATCCGTTTCATTATCCGAACGGTTCAATATCCCACCGAAAACGGCTGGATGCAAAGTCTTTACTCGACCACCCAAAATCGACGGGTACGTTGTTTTTGACTCAACAGGGACCACCGGTATGCCTAAGTTCTCTAAATACTTTTGAGTTCCTCCGGTGCTCAAAATCGTTGTACCTTGTTTGTGCAAATAGCTTGCTAATTCGTCTATTCCGTCTTTGTAAAAGACCGATATCAATGCCGTTTTTACCACGATAAAATAATTTCTGCAAAGGTAGTCTGTGCGCTTACCGAGCACAGATGATATGTATCAAACTTTAAGACAAGTTGTACACAGCTTAGAAAGCTTTTCCAATTGATATGCGACTTACAGCTCTATTCCAAACGTCATTATCGTTGGTCCAGGCTAAATCATATCGAAGCAAGTATCCAAACACTTTAGTTCGAAGTCCACCACCAAACGAACTCACAACTGGGTTTCTAGCATTGAAGACCTCAATCTCTAAACGACCATTATTCACGTAGGACACATTGGTTATGTTGGCTCTATCGGATGGAGATTTACCGTACCACGCACTACCTGCATCGGCAAACCCAACGACCCATAGATGCTGTAGAATACTGTTTTTAAGTGGCTTCTTACCCAAGTAGATGTTTAGGGGCAACCATATTTCACTATTGATGAAACCGAAGGTGTTTCCACTTCGGGTATTGATGTTCAAGTTTCGAACACCATATACTGGCTGGAAAAATGCGCTATTCTCAATTAAAGTTCGTTGAGATCCAATTTGTGGTAGATACTGATTTCTATTTCCACCCAAAACGAATACGTTGTTCGCAGAACCGCTTGAAACACCCGCAAAGAATCGGTTTTGCCACACAATGTTCTTGGAAATCCGTCTACCGTATTCAATTTTTAAATTGTTTATGATAGACGAACCTCGATCCAGTGCATTTCTGTAGGTAGCCTGAAAATCCACACTCAAGCCTTTGTTCAACACCTCGTTAACACTCACCACATTCGAGTATCTTATTCCGGCGATTTGATCCAATGACCATTGAGTAAGGTCTGGTTGTACCAAAGACGCTTCATCCAGAAAAACAGACGAATAGCGGTCAAAGCGTGTCTTTTGATTAAACCGAATGATAAAACCATGATTCAACTTCCGTTGCAGCTTTGTATCAATCATCCGCATAACCCGATTACCTGATTCCGTATTCTGGTTAAACCTATTCTGCTCCGCCTTGAAAGAAACCGTCTCGGTAAACTTGCCTAAAAAGTTTGTGTAGGATACGTTGTATTGAAACAGTCTGAAATTAAAGCTCGTGCGCATTTGACCCTGAATCACATGATTTTTAAGAGGGTCATTCATGGTCATACCCAGAACAAGACCAAATCGATTGCGCATCTGTTCCATCGGGTCAAATCGCGATGCAAACTCATCGGTTAAAAAGTTCGAATTATTCAACTGGGTTGAAATAGAACTTGGTCGCATATTAATCGACTTGTTCCCGATCTTTTTTATGGTATAATCAATACGTTTTCGAGTTTGTTCCCGTATGGCTTCAAGCGAGTCGATATTGTCCGGAATAGGGAACGCACTCTGGAAGTAAACTTTCTGCTGGTCTTCGTTTGCTAAACTGTCTGCCAAGACTTCTATTTCCTCTGAAGCGCGCTTGATACGCTCAGCTGCGTGAATTAAAACCTTGGTTTTAGACGGGTACAGTATGGCACCAAAATTCTCACTTGAATCAATTGCCGAAACATGCGTGTATAGTCGGCCATTGTGAATTACCGATTCAATAATGTGAGTCCTTTCCTGGTTTATATCGTGTTGGATGATACCTGTTTGATAGTTGCTCAGAGCAAATGTTTGTTGGTCGAGCTTGTATGCATAGGCATTTTGAATTCCATTGCGATCACTCAAGAAACTGAGGTATTTACTATTTAGTTTCTTAGGCTGAGTCTCGTTTAGATCCGGAGTGTTTGTTACGTTGGTGGTACTTAAAACAGTCTTCCCGGAACGGAACATATAAAATATGTCGCGCTGCCAGTCGTGAACATACTCTTCAGTTGTATGCTTCGGTACGACTCGAGTGAAATAAATGTTCGCTGTCGCGTCAAAGTGGGGGTTACG
>CAJXLR010000246.1 GCA_913056425.1 uncultured Bacteroidota bacterium | reverse complement strand
CGTTCCGATGATAAAGAAGCCGTGTATGATTGCAGAAAGTTTGGTTCTACCGCCAGCCTGAATGTTTGCTGAACTCCTCACGATTACCTGTGTAATCGGAATACCACCAATGAGGCCAGCTAGCATATTCCCAATACCTTGAGCACGAAGCTCCCGGTTTGTAGGAGTAATATGTTTCTGTGGATCTAGCCGATCTGTAGCCTCAACACATAAAAGGGTTTCTAAGCTAGCGATAAGCGTAATTACAACAGCATATTTTATCACCTTGTAATTTAGAATAGCACTCCATTTGGGTGTTTTAATCACACCGGACAACTGATCAAACGAAGTAATATCCGGTATATCAACGAGGTGGGCTGATGATACAACCAAGCTCTCTGGGTAGAAACGATTCATCACAATACCCACCACAACTGCAAGCAGAGGGCCGGGTATGTATGAAAATACCGTGTTTTTCTTAATGCATTTAGTTTCCCATATGATTAGAATAAGCATACAAGCTACATCTATAAGCAGAGCACCGGGTATGTAGTTTTCTATGCTTAAGATTTCTGTTAATGTATTTTCCCCATCCTTTTGAAAGAACTTGAAGTTTCCTTCGGGGTCTTTATCAACGCCCATGAAATGTGGGACATTCTTAAGGAAAATCAGCACCCCTATACCTGCAAGCATTCCTTTAACCACGGATGAAGGAAAATAGAAAGCAATTTTACCCGCACCTGCAATGCCTAAGGCCAACTGTAAAGCACCCGCAAGTACAACGGCCACAAGAAACACTTCATAGGAGGGTAGTTCCCCAATGGCTTCTGCAACGGTTACGGCCAATCCCGCCGCAGGTCCACTTACTCCAAGCCTACTTCCGGAGAGTGCACCAACTACAATACCCCCAATAATTCCTGCAATTAAGCCCGCGATAGGCGGTGCATCAGAAGCCTGGGCAATCCCAAGGCATAGGGGTAATGCAACCAAGAATACAACTATGGCTGCTGATAAGTCTTTTAAGATGTATTTGGAATCGAATTCTTTTTCCATTGAATGAAAGTCTAATAGTGGAAATTTGTTTTGCATGGTAGGTTCAGGAACGAGAGGTGTTAAGCCATTTCCGGAGGCGGACTCCAAACATCTGTAAACAGATGACAAACCGCAAGCTCCTTGTGCGTTACATGTGTGGCTTTGTTATCAAGTCCAAAATGAATAAAACAAAAGGAATCATCGAACCAATCTTTTTCGCTGTCTTCTTCTTGTTCTGAAGTCTCCTTTTGATCGATGAGTTCAACTTTATCATCATCAAACAAAACATCAATATTTGGCAAGGACGCCGTAAGGCACATCATGCCGGTAATCAGAAGTAATATGGTTTTTATTCTGTTCAAACCCCGAGCGAAAATAGGAAAGAATTATGTCAGATATAAGGAAAGGATATACAAACAATACACACATTCTCGTTGGTATATGTAATGCGCCATTTCTTACTAATCATACTGTGGGTTGTGTTCTATGCATGCCATACTCGAACGGCCCGAAAGCCAATAGTTGCATTGCAACCAATGAGCTTTGATTCCGTTGAGCAAATCGACAGTGTTCGGTCAGTACTGGAGCGCTATTATGGGTTTACTGTGGTTGTTTTAGATAACACTAATCTGCCAGAATCAACTTTCATAAATGTGAAATCTCCTAGATATCGCGCCGACAAATTGCTGAAGTATCTCCAAACGATAAAGCCAGATACGTGCGATTATATCATGGGGCTAACAACAGAAGACATATCTACCACAAAGTGGGAGAGCAATGGCAAGGTGAAACAACCTGCTTCGCGCTATTTGGATTGGGGAATTTTTGGCTTGGGTTACCGACCCGGAGATGCCTCAATCATATCGACACATCGATTAGGCAAAAATCCAGAAGTAAAACTTGATCGCCTACAGAAAATATGTATGCATGAGCTGGGACACAATTTAGGTTTACCACATTGTGAAACCTACATGTGCGTTATGAGCGATGCAGCTGAGTCGATCAAAACCATTGATAATGAGGCTAAATCGCTCTGTTCCAAGTGTCAGTCTTTGGCAGCACGAGACTAATACGTTGTGGTCATGTCTTCATCTACGACTAGGATGAAATCAGCTCGTCCTTTGTGTTCCTTGGCTAGTCTGTTCACGTCCGCTTGAGAAACGGTGGTTATCGTACCTACTTCAACATCTGGTTTGTACTGTTTTAAATACCAACCAATGCCTTCGTAAAAATCAGAATGGAACGCGCCATTGAAGTGAAGCACCGAAACATCGGGATTTTTCTGCAAACCTTCGCTGAGAATAAACCATGCCATGGTAGCATCCTTTATCGCTTGTGCCTTTACAATACGCGGGCTACCGTGACCACCCATCATCGCGAGTATGGCTTGATACTGTGGAAGCGTGGAATCAAATTCGATGGGCAACGGTGCTATCCATGACTTTTCCTCATCGGTTAATGAGTCGAGAGCAGTGAAACCTCCTTTGTACACTTTATTTGCATATCGACGTGGGATATTAGCAGCCACGAAACCAACACCGGAGACTTTGGCAAGGTCAACCAACGGTTTATAATCCGTCTTATAATTATTCCAGAGACGTGCGAGCGTGTCCAAACCCTTGGCTGTTATGCTATCCTGCATGTACAACTGAAGCTCATCGTTATTATCTCGTTCAAACATCTCCGCAGCGAACAGCGATGGACCCAGCTGTATAAAGGCTTTGGCGTATTCGTATTCTAACCAATGACTAATCGGGTTGTTATGGTATTCACCAAACAAGACAACATCATTGCCGTCGAGTTTTTTTACCATTTTTTTGAATGAGACTTTCTTCCCCTTCGAATTGTAAATGCGGTACGCATGATTTTGGGCTACTGAAGAAAGCGAGAGACCCAGAAGTAGGAGGGATGCAAATACTTTCATTACGGTTTTAGATATAGGTCGAAGTAATCTGTAACTTTTTGATACAAGTGGATTCTATCTTTACCTCCAACATTGTGGGGGTGATGTGGGTAAATAAAGTAGTCTAGGTTTGTGTTACCTGACTCAATATTCTTTTGCATATACATCAGACTGTGTTGCCATAAAACAACGTCGTCTTGACCGCCATGAATCATGAGTAAACGACCTTCAAGATTATCTACATAATTCAGAAGGTTATTGTTTTTATAACCCTCTGGGTTTTCATCTGGACTATCCATGTACCGTTCGGTGTACATAATTTCATAATATCTCCAATCGATTACAGGACCTCCGGCAACACCTACTTGGAATGTTCCCGGTTTGCGAGTCATCATGGAGGTCGTCATGAAGCCACCATAACTCCACCCGTGGATTCCCATACGTGTTGAATCTACATAACTTAGAGACTTAAGAAATTGAACACCAGCGAGTTGATCTTCCATTTCCAACGTACCTAACTGACGGTGAATAGCGCTCTCAAATTCAAATCCACGATTAGCACTTCCGGGGCCATCAACAGTAAATAACACGTGATCATGTTGTGCCATGTATTGGACTCTCAAATTTGCTTCTATCATCCATGTGTTTCGAATCATTTGCGCGTGCGGACCGTTGTACAAATAGACAACAACCGGATATTTTTTATTCGGATCGAAATCTGTTGGTTTAAACAAGCGGTAGTAAAGTGGTGTACCATCGTTTGCACTGATGGTGCTGATTGTCATTTCACCCAGCTTGTATTCCGATAGTGGGTTCTCAACTTTTTTTAGTGTCTCGAGTAAACCCGATTTTGCAGATATGATTCGAACTTCTCTAGGAG
>CAJXLR010000245.1 GCA_913056425.1 uncultured Bacteroidota bacterium | reverse complement strand
TCGACGACCTGTTTAAGGAAGGCCTAAAGGGCAATGAACTTCCGCTCGATGGAAGCGAGTGGGGTCGTTTGTTTGATGAGCTGCATCCACCAAAGAAAAAGAGATTTGTCTGGTGGTGGTTTGCTTTGCCGAGTATTTTGCTTTCTGCTGTCTTGGTGTTCTTCTTGATGCCTGAAAAAACGAAAGATGTTGATGGTGCCTCAACTAATCAGGTTGTTTCTACTCAAACTCCAAACTCAATTGCAGATAATTCAGATCAGACGTCAAAATCTGCATCAGTAGAAAAAATAGAAGAGGAAAACTCGGTGGAAAACGAGGTTCAAAATATTGAATCGGAAGTCGAGAAGTCAGTTGAATCAAACTCAGGTGGTTTGAGTCGTCAAACGAGCTCAGAACCGGGAATAAATGAGGATAATAAAACCAGAGAACGTAAAGAACTTGAGGTAAGCACTTCACGTACACCTTACGTTGTATTAAGTATGTCTCCGATTACTGGAGTAAACTTGAGTCTCGAAAATCCTTTGAGTCCCATGATTTCTCTACCATTTGGATTGGGATATCCGGCAGTATCAATTGACACCAACAACCCTGCAAGTGAGTACATCATGAAAGGTCGATTTATTAGCCTTGGTGGTGGAGCAAATCGTTGGTCGCAGCAGTTGGAATCTAACGACAACAAATACTTGGAACTCCGCGGCAAGAACGAAAACACCGTTATCCTACCAGACTTCTCGATTGATTACCAGCACGACTTTGCCAAATTCCGTTTCAATACGGGTGCGGCGTTCACCACAAAAGGTCAGGCGAACAGTCGTGACTTTACTTACGAAATTTATGATTCCCTACCCTACGTAGACCAAAACGGTCAACGTACCTGGTTGCCCTATAATTATCGTGACACTACTGTATCGGGATTAAATAGCCCGAGATATCAGTACGTACGATTGCCCATTGGGTTATCTTATCCTGTGCGACTTTCTGATCGTGCTGAATTGGATTTGGGTGTGAACACCTCTCTTCAAATTTTAACGGGAGGTACCGGTTTTATCCTAGGTAATGGACTAAAACCACAAAACGTGCAGCAATTAGGTGGTTTTAACCGTCTACAAATTGGACTTGGCGGATCTGTAGGCTTCGGTTATGCCGTAACACGCCAAACCAAGCTTAGAATATCAGCAACCTACTCCGGCGACTTGTCGAACATGAATCGCTCTACAAATAACAGTCAGCGCTTCAACGGATTAGGACTAAATGCTGCGGTGCAATTTAATATCAAGAAAAAATGAAACGATCACTACTACTCTTCGGCATTCTGACCTGCCTTGGCCTTTCACAGGCCAGCGGACAAATATGGCAATCTGTTGGAAGCGGTTTGCGCTACAAACCCGTTGCGGTAACATCAATTGATAAAGCTTTGATCGTGGCTTACGAATTGTCAAATGACGGCGCCAAGGGTGTATCATTCGGAATTGGTATTTGGGATGGAACAGTATGGCGTCACCTACCTCAATTTAGCTGTGATGAAGGGTCTGAGATTAATGCGTTGCAATACTATAAAGATGAACTGTACATTGCCGGGAAGTTTAACGCGCTTGAAACCAGAACAAAATCTGTAACGCTTAACCGCACCAATCACTTGGTTAAGTGGGACGGCCAAAAGTATGCATCGGTCTTAAGCTTTAACAATGGTGCGACAAAAATTGGTTCGTATATCAAGAGTCTTCATGTATACGAAGGCCTTCTTGTTGTTTGTGGAAGTTTTGCAAACACTCGATTGACCGGCGCGGATAATGTCAGCTTTTTTGACGGTGACAATTGGAAGGCAAGTCCGATAAAAGAACTGTCCGATGTTAATGGTCCGGTATTCACGGCATTTGCAGATGGAGATGACTTTTACATCGGAGGTGATTTTGAATCTATTGGCAAGGTTCGTTCTCCATACGTTGCAAAGTTCACAAAGGGAGAGCTAATCAAATTCAGCAATTCCAACTACGCTCACGTATACAAGTTTGTTAAGTTCAAGGATCGAATCATTGCCATGGGGGCTCAGCTTACAGGCGTCTCACCCACCTACTTCTTTGACGTAAAAGACTCAACAACCAACCTCGTAATCGGGAACATTTCCAAAAACGAAGGGGTAAAAGACATCATTTCTCTTTCAAATGGCATTTACGCCTGCGGTTCGTTTGGACTAGGCTCTAATTCCGACAAATACACGTTGATCCGCTTAGATGGCAACCAATGGGATAAGATGAATGTTGGACAGTTAAACGATCCAACGCACTTCATTTTTCACAACAACTCGTTGCACTTATTTGGCGGGTTTGAATCGTTTCGGAACATCGAGTTGAATCATGTTGCTCGAATTGAAACAGCAATAAATCGAGGTGCGGTCACCGGAAGGATATATCACGATAAAAACGACAACTGTCAGTTTGATTTCCGAGATGAAAACCTAGATGATTTTTTACTGCGCATAACACCGGGAAACCAAATGGTTAAGCCAAGGGCAGACGGGCGGTATTTCGTTTTCTTGGAAGATGGAGAATACACAATCACCGTGCTTCCGGGTAAGTACTGGAAGGCTTCTACCTGCGGGGCGCTCAGTCAGAAGGTTACGGTAAAGACAAGAGAGGTAACCGAGGATATTCACTTTCCATTGCTTCAGCAAAGCGGAATCAAGGATTTATCGGTGAATTTGTCATCTACTTCCGGACCTCTTGCCAAGCGTAACAACAAACAACAATACTACATCGATTACAAGAATCTTGGTTCCAGCGAATTAGTGCATGGCACTGTAACGCTGAAGTTCGATCAAAGACTGAGTAACCTAATTGCCAAACCTGCACCTATATCAGTTAAGGGTGATAGCGCAACCTGGCGCATCAAGGATCTATCTCCGGGTGAAACCGGTGCCATTAATTGCATTTTCGATTTAGAAGATACCGCGAGCGACAATATTGAACTACTTGCAACGATTGAGCAATCCGCCCAAGAGGAGGACGACGAGAATAATGAAAGCTCGCTAACCCAGGTGATTATGGACGAAGATGTAGACATTCACAAGTTTGTAAATCCAGGTACGACGTGGTCAGACACCGCATACATCTATCCGGATGCTCAAAAAATCGATTACCAAATAACCTTTGCCAATTACACGAACGACACTGTGCGATCTGTTTACGTGATCGACACTGTGGAGTTAAATTCCACCATCACTTCTTACGACTTTATTGCAACAAGTCATCCCGTTGATGAAATCATATTTGCTGGACCTAAATACAGCGACTACGGAATAATCATCTACCACTTTAAAGACATCAACCTTCCTCCAAACCCAACAAAAAATGGGGAAATAGTAAACGATGAAGGACATGTTATTTTTAGAATGAACCTCACCAATAACTTACCGGTTGGACAAGAGTACTTCAACCGTGCCAAGGTGGTTTTCGATTATGATTTTGACAAGCTAACGAATGAAGTTTCAACCATTGTGGAAGAAAACTCATCTGTACACAACCTTACAAATCAAGTTCATACAGCGTCTGCCTATCCAAACCCAACGACTGGCAGTGTAACGCTGGATATCCCGCAAGGAAGGTACGCGTATAGCGTGACAAACGCTTTAGGTGTCACCGTTTTGGAAGGTCGCCTGAACGATGAACAAAAGGTGGATTTGCACGAACAAACTCCCGGGCTCTACTTTGTCACAATTGATGGCGAAGGGCAACAGTTCACCAGCAAGGTGCTCAAGTATTAGTTAGTACTTTGGTCATACTAAAATTGACCAATACTTG
>CAJXLR010000244.1 GCA_913056425.1 uncultured Bacteroidota bacterium | reverse complement strand
TGCTCGGACAAAGCGTTAACGGCTTTTGTACCCACACCGTTTAGACCAACCGATTTTTGAAATGCGTTTGAATCGTACTTACCTCCCGTGTTTATTTTGGAAACACAGTCGACAACCTTTCCCAATGGAATACCTCGACCGTAATCGCGTACACGAACTAAGCGTTCCTCGATGGTGATTTCGATCTTATTACCATGTCCCATGACAAACTCGTCAATGGAGTTGTCGATGATTTCTTTAATGAGAACATAGATTCCGTCATCTGCCGCGGATCCGTTGCCCAACTTACCGATGTACATACCCGGACGCAACCGAATATGCTCTCGCCAGTCGAGCGATTTAATACTGTCTTCGTTATAAACTACTTTTTGTGCCAAATCAAGAATGTATAGGTGGATACAACTCCCGAAAATAGGGGAGTAACGGGTTATTTTCTTGTGGATATCCTTTTACTTATAAACAAGTTTTGACAGTTTTTTAATAGCCGCAATTCACTCTGAACTTCACAATAAACTCCAATGTCAAAGTCAATGTCATCGTTATCGTTGCAGTCATAGTTATCGTTAAAGGTACAGTTAGCGTCTGTGTTAGTGTTAACGGTTAACACATAACTTAAACCAATTCTAAACTAACTATTTGAAAAACAATAAATTGACTAATCTTGTATCATTGATAAACCAATTCAAAAACAACAGTTATGATTTCAGGAAAAGTAGAAAACGCATTAAACGATCAAATCAAGAAAGAAGCACAGAGCTCTCAATTCTATTTGGCAATGGCTTCTTGGGCTGAAACACAAGGTTATAATGGCGTTGCGTCTTTTCTTTATGCACACAGCGACGAAGAACGCATGCACATGCTTAAACTCATAAAATTTGTAAACGAAAGAGGAGGAAAAGCAGTTATTCCGGCGCTCGAAGCGCCACCGATTGAATTCAATTCAATCACATACGTTTTTGAAGAATTGCTTAATCACGAAGTAAAGGTTACTGAGAGCATTAATAATGTGGTGGAAGTGTGCTTAAGTGAGAAAGACTACACCACACATAACTTCATGCAATGGTATGTCTCTGAGCAAATCGAAGAGGAAGCCTTAGCTCGAACCATCAACGACAAACTCGACATGATCGGTTCAGACAAAGGTGGTCTGTATCTCTTTGATCGTGATTTAGAAAGTATGGCAGGAAGTGAGAACGGAGCAGCTTAAACATTAAAACGGAAGTGCATGATGTCACCATCTTGCACGGTATACTCTTTCCCTTCAACACGAAGTTTGCCCGCTTCACGGCATGCAGATTCGCTGCCTAGCTCAACAAAATCGTTGTAGGCCATAACTTCTGCACGTATAAATCCCTTCTCAAAATCGGTATGAATTACTCCTGCAGCTTGAGGTGCCTTCATGCCACGAGTAATTGTCCAAGCACGAACTTCTTTGACACCGGCAGTAAAATATGTGATATAGTCGAGTAAGTGATAGGCAGACTTAATCAACCGTCCAACACCACTTACTTCCAGTCCCATTTCTTCAAGGAACATAACTTGATCATCACGTTCCATAGTCGCAATGTCCGCTTCAATGGCAGCACTTATCAGCAGAATCTCGGCGTTATCTGCTGCTACAGACTCTGCAAAACGCTTAGTGTGCTCATTGCCGCTAACTACAGATGATTCATCAACGTTACACACATACATAACCGGTTTTGAGGTGATGAGCTGTAAGTCCAGAACCATCTCAGCTTCTTCATCGTCCAAATCCATGGTACGTACAGATGAGCCTGACTCAAGGTGACTGATAATACGGCCAACTAAATCTAACTGCTTCGTGGCAGATTTGTCGCCCGATTTCGCCACTTTTTGGAGCTTCTGGGACCGAGTTTCCAAGGTTTCCAAGTCTTTAAGCTGCAACTCAGTATCAATAACTTCTCTATCACGTACCGGGTCTACACTGCCATCAACATGGACGACGTTAGGATCATCAAAACAACGAACCACGTGAATGATAGCATTGGTATTTCGAATGTTACCCAAGAATTGATTACCCAGTCCTTCTCCTTTGCTGGCACCTTTCACCAAACCGGCAATGTCAACAATTTCAATTGTTGTGGGTATTACTTTTTCCGGCACCACAAGTTCTTCCAACTTCCACAGTCGCTCATCCGGAACTGTAATGGTTCCAACATTAGGTTCTATTGTACAGAAAGGAAAGTTTGCGCTTTGTGCCTGCGCATTGCTTAAACAGTTGAAAAGGGTTGATTTTCCTACGTTTGGCAACCCAACTATACCCGCTTGTAACGCCATTTGATAGCTAAATTAAATAAGGGTGCAATGTTACGACGAGAAACGGGAATTTGAATAATGAATAACGAAGAAAGAATCCAGAGTGAAGCCAAGACACCAACTGACTTTCTTAAGTGGTTTTACATTCAAACATGAGTGTGTATTTTCGGACCGTGAGAGTTTTACTGGTTGTATTGGTCGTTGTTGCTCTGGGATGCAATGGGAATTATAATGGGATGAACAAGCCCAAAGATCCACTAAAAGACACGCTTTCCTTTGTGGAAGGGGTGATGAAGTCGGATCTCACACCAAGAAACCCGGAAGTATTTCAAAAATTACTTGAGATAAAGAGGCAATTACCCGAGCCACCTGCTATACCCAAGAAAACGTTTTATGAAGGTTGGAAGACAAGAGGTAACTCAAGGAAAGACTTGTGCTACCAATACAGTACTTTGGCTACGTTAATCGAAGCATGTGACTACGACTCAAGCACTGTAAGAAATGCGGCTGTACGGCTGGCAGCCAACAATCCAGGGGAATACAACTTAGGGCAAATGTGTGATGTATTTGATTACGCACTAATGAAGTGGGATTACGTAAACGATCCACTTGGTTTAGAATATGTTGCGCAAGCATCTGAAACAATGGAACTTGAGTTCAAGGGGGATTGCGATGATTTTGCGGTGCTTATTGCTTCTATGTTAATGTCTATTGGAGGTGACATCCGAATTAACTATGCCTACAACGATACCTCCGGTCACGCTTTTGTTGAAGCAAATCTTGGTGGAAGTGTAAAATCGAAGGTTCTGAGATATTTAAAAGATCGCTATGGATTGAACAGTTTGTCGGATGTTGAAGTACGTGTAGACCCGGTTTCTAAGAACGTGTGGTTGAATATGGATTGGTTTGCCACGCATCCTGGGGGACAGTATTTCCCTTATACAAACGGTCAACGTTTCTACCCTTTCGATCGGAAATGCGAGTCGTTCACCTACAGCTCAGATTCTGCACGATACAGTAAATACGGCCCGTGGGTGAATGACGGAAGTTGGTTTGAGTGATTCAATCTATTCCCAAGTACTTGTGCGTTTGTAAACACATAATCCATTCCGGATTGTCTTGGATAAAGTTAACCATCATGGGGTGTATCTCATCACTTTTCGACCATTCAGGTTGGATGTATAGAAGACATTCACTCGTAACCATTTCTTGATGAAGCGTAGCCCACTGAAAGTCACTTTTGTTAAATACAATAACCTTTAGCTCATCCGCTTTTGCAGCCGACTTAGGCAGTGGTGCTTTGAATTTTTTTGGGCTAAAAGTAATCCAGTCGAAGCTTCCTCGAATTGGATATGCTCCTGATGTTTCGATGTGAACGTTTTTCCCAACTGCATGGAGTGCATCACATAGGTCGGATAAGTCGTACATCGCTGGTTCACCACCCGTGATGACCACGATTTCTGAGGGATGTTCAGAGGCTTTTTCTGCAAGTGCATCTGCAGAGATAACCGGATAGCCCTCTGCGTCCCAACTCTCTTT
>CAJXLR010000243.1 GCA_913056425.1 uncultured Bacteroidota bacterium | reverse complement strand
AACCGTTAAGTGTATCCGATTTTACCGGAAATGTGTAGTTTGCAACCCAATCAACCAAAGAACAAAAACTGATGATCAAACAAGCACTTTACATTTTACTCGCATTTGTCTTTGCAAACACCGCATACGCTCAAGAATTTGAGTCAAATAATCTATCCATAGAAATTGGTGAACCCAATTCGACCAAGAAAAATAGCCTGGCTCAACTATTTGTTGGAGACGACAACGTGTTTAGTCGAAGTTATATCAAGAGAAAAGCACACCTAGTAAAGTATGACGAAGACTTGCAAGTCGAATCTACCTTATTGCTTTACCCGGAAATCTTGCCAAAGAAGTCTTATATCGAGCGCACCATAGCGTTTAATGGAGCAATAATTATTTTTTATTCGATTCTTGATAAGCCAAATAAGACGAATAATCTGTACTACACAATTATTGATCAAGCGGACATGTCAACCTTGGAATCCGGGGTGAGTTTGATGGAATTAGAATACACCAGCAAACGAAATTCCGGGAACTTTGATATCTCGATGTCTCGTGACTCAAGCAAGCTGATGATTTTTGCCAATACGCCGATGGCTCGATCACGAAACGCAAAAGATGAAGCACAGGTGGTGGTGATGAATGAAGAGTTTGAGATTTTGTGGGATCAAGTGGTAACCATTCCGCATGCCGACAGGGACTTCATTATTGAGCAGTATAAAGTGGACAACGACGGAAACTTGTTTATCGTTGGTAGACTTTACAAGCAAAAATCAATGCGAAGCAAAGGGAAGCCGGGATCCACATACAAGATTTTGGCTTCATACGATGAGGGTGAGAGCTTGGAAGAAATTGATGTAGAACTGTCTTCCAATAAGTTTATTTCTGAGTTCGATTTCCTTGTTACGAAAGCAGGGAATTTGATTTGTACGGGATTATACTCGAATGAGTCGTATGGTAGAGCGGCAGGTGCTTTTTATCTTGAAATTGAAGCAGAGACCCTGGATTATCTGGTTGAACAAAAAGAAGACTTCGATTTGGATTTCTTAACCGAAGGGCTTACGGAAAAGCAAACCAAAAAGGTTAAAAAGAAGCTGGATAAGGGAAAGAGTGTAGAGTTTGCGAATTTCAAGGTCCGTAACATCGTTCAGAAAGCCGATGGAGGACTAGTGATGGTAGCAGAGCATCACTATGTTTACACGACAACAACCACCACTACAGGGGCTAATGGTGTAACTACAACGACAACAACCACACATTACATTTATGGTGATATCATCTTGGTTAGCTTCTCAGAAGAAGGTGAGATCGAATGGACTAAGACTGTACCGAAATATCAATACTCAACCAATGACGGAGGCTATAAGAGTGGTTTCGAGCTTGCAGTAAAAGGTGACAAAATGCACTTTTACTACGTGAATTGGGGCAAGTTCGCAGAAGACTTGGAGTACGACAAACAAACCGACCGAGATAACTATAGAGCATTACACTTCGTACATGAAACAGTTGATTTAGACGGAGAACTTGACGCTGAATCAATGGGAACAATAGAGAAGAGAGGACTTCGTCCACTTCCAAAGAAGTTTGTTACACTTCGAAACGGCCAAACCATCATTTATATGGTTGGGAAACGTGAGTACAAGCTTGGTATTATTACTCCCAATTAATGCACGTGAACATGAGTAGCCGTGCTTAATAAAGCAATGGCCACACCTATGGCAATAGCAACAAGCTTACGTTGGCTAAACTTGTGATCGTCTGTGTTCTCGAACAATATGGTTGTTGAGATGTGCAGGAATACACCAATTACTAGTGCAACCAGATAGACCATGTAATCTTTGATTGCCGGAATCCAATACACGGTGAGTTGGCTAGACACAGATCCTATGATGGTCATACTCGCATACAGGAATAGCCACGTGTACAAGTACTTGCGTTTTACTCCGGATGCCTTCAGCAAGGTTATCAAGGCAAAGGCTGCTGGAATCTCATGAAGCGCGATTCCAAAAACAAAACTCGATTGTATTCCTTCTGAGAAAACAGAACTACCTGCCGCCATACCTTCTAAGAAAGCGTGTAAGCTTAGCGCGATGAAAATACCATACGGCTTTTTGTCCTTGCTGTGATGGTGTAAATGACCATGCTCAACACCATGAGAGAATTGATCAATCAAGATCTGTAAAAAGAAGCCGGCCAGGATGAAATAGCCTACAGGCCAATTCGTATGCTGGTGGTATACTTCGGGTATGATGTTTACCGCTGTAATGGAAAACAGGAAAGCACCGCTAAATGCCAGAAATAACTTTAGTTGATCTGTCTTATGGGATTGGATGATGAGTCCTACCGTTCCGCCAACTAAGGGGAAGAAGAAAAGGATGAAATAAAACCAGAAGTTCAATATCGTATCACAAAAAATTGCCTGAGCGATAGCAAAGTGTGTATCGGTTCGCCCATCCGAGTCCGTAACCGATTCCTATTCCCAAGAATGCACCAAAGAGTACATCAAATGGGTAGTGAACGCCTACATACACCGACGCAAAACAAATCAGTCCAGCCCAGAATACAAAGCCGAGTGTAACAAAAAACCGATTACTTGGCTTGGCAAAGTTCATGATGAAGTAAATGCCTAGCGCAAAATGATTGGCGGCGTGACTGCTCACAAACGATTTGCCGGATCCACAATCTACCAAGGTATGAACCAAGCCTTGCAAGGCGGGATCGTTGCACGGGCGCAGACGACCTACTAATGGCTTAATGACATGCGCGCTAATCTGATCAGCTAACAAAACGCACAAGAGCGCATAACCAATCACATACACAGCGTGCGTTTTGTGCTTGCGAATGAAAAGAGCAACCACAACCAAATACAACGGAATCCAGGTGTACTTGTTCCGCAAGATTGGCATTAACCAATCAAAGAAACCATTGCGTGCACAATGATTTATGTGAAAAAAGAGGTTTGTGTCGATATCTGTTAACCAGTCGATCATTAATGTTTCGTAACAATAACTATGAGACGGTCTGAGCGAGAGCTGTCAAACTTGTTTAACTGATAATCACCGAAAATTGTTTGCACTGTAAATCCTGATTTTTCGAAGAGTTCGTCAAAGTCGCCCAAATCTAAGTTCCAAACGTGTTCGAAGAACTCGTATTGATCGGTACCATCGGTAACGTTAATTTGTTTCGATATGAATTGCTTTGAAACTTTCTTTCGGGTTGAGAAAAGAACACCATCTATGTCAAAATCTTGATGAACTCCACCACCAATTATGGCTCTTGTTTTTACAACGTTCAAATAATCCAGTACAAATCTACCACCCGGTTGTAGCTGCTTGTTGATCGCAATCAGCGTTTTCAGGAGTTCATCTTTCTTTTCAAAGTATCCGAAACTGGTAAACAGGTTGAAGATGTAATTGAATTTTTCCGGGAAATGAACATGCCGCATATCGCCTACATGAAATTCCAAAAGTGGGTGATCTATCTGTTTTGCATGGTTTATACTATTGGTGCTCAGGTCTATACCGGTAGTGTGAAATCCTTGTATTGCGATTTCTAGTGCATGCCGGCCTTTACCACAAGCCAAATCTAGAAAGTGGTCGGTTGGTTCAGGATTAAGATGATTAAGAAGATTCTGAATAAAACCTGAGGCTTCGCTTTGGTCCCGGTGACCGTACAGAATATGGTAATACGGTGTATCGAACCACGACTCAAACCACGTTTTTTTATCCATCCTGCAAAGTTGTCGAAAAAAAATCTGGTTTCATTGAGTTTTACTCTTTTGATTATCAGCTACTTGTTTAGTGGGCGCTAAAAAAATTAACTTCGATGTAACTTTTATCGGTACCTGCCGTATCACTATCCACTC
>CAJXLR010000242.1 GCA_913056425.1 uncultured Bacteroidota bacterium | reverse complement strand
AAAATGAACAAGATAGCATATATCAACAACGAGCCTCATGCATTTCATGATGGGGAGACCATATTAAAATTCGTAAAACGTATCACCGGTCAGGATAACATTATTCCAACGCTTTGTGATGCACCAAACCTAGATCCATTCGGGTCTTGTCGTGTTTGTAGTGTTGACGTCGCGTTGGAAAAAGACGGGAATAAAAAGACGATGGCTTCTTGCCATACACCTGTTACGGAAGGACAATACATCTACCCAAATACAGCCAACGTAAAGAAGCTCCGAAAGAACATCATGGAGCTTGTTCTTACGGATCACCCGTTGGACTGCCTAACATGTGAAGTGAATGGAAACTGTGAGCTACAAGACGTTGCCGCACAAGTAGGTATTCGAGAAGTACGATATCCTGAAGGAAAGAATCATTTAGATCGCACAAAAGACTTGAGTCATCCGTACATGACCAGCGACATGTCGAAGTGTATCAATTGCTACAGATGTGTGCGAGCGTGCGACGAGGTGCAAGGTCAGTTTGTATTGAGTATGGCAGGACGAGGATTTGATAGCCATATTGTTAAAGGCCAGGATGTAACGTTTATGGAGTCGGATTGCGTGAGTTGTGGAGCTTGCGCTCAAGCATGCCCAACATCAGCTATTTCCGATGTGTTCCAATCAAAAGCTATTGTGGCAGAAGAAACCACCCGAACTATTTGTACGTATTGTGGTGTTGGGTGTAATCTAGAAGTGAGTACTGCAAACGGAGAAATACTTTCAATCACCGCTCCATATGAGGCGGAGGCCAATGGTGGACATACGTGTCTAAAAGGACGATATGCATTCAAGTTCTACAATCATCCGGATCGCTTGCGAACACCTTTGATTAAGCGAAATGGTGAATTTGAAGAAGCAACTTGGGATGAAGCCTACGATTATATTGCTAATGAACTAAACCGCATCAAAGCGGAAAACGGACCGGATGCCATTGCTGGTATTTCATCCGCTCGAACACCAAATGAGGAGAACTACCTCATGCAGAAATTTATTCGTGCAGTTGTTGGAACCAATAATATCGATTGTTGTGCTCGCGTATGCCACAGTCCAACAGCACTTGGAATGCAGCGTGCCTTTGGCACGGGTGCCGCCACAAACTCGATTGAAGATCTTGATTTTACCGATTGTATTATCGTTATCGGTGCAAATCCAACGGATGCACACCCAGTAACCGGAGCTCGTATCAAGCAAAAGTTCATGAAGGGCGTTACAAGCATCGTAGTCGACCCAAGACGCATTGAACTTGCGAAGTATGCTACCTATCACCTCCAATTGAGGCCGGGTACAAATGTGGCGTTGCTTAATATGATGTTATACTACATCGTATCAGAAGGATGGATGGATGAAACATTTGTAGCGAACCGTACAGAAGGATTTGACGAGCTGAAAGCGGAATTGATGCAGTTAGATATTGATGAGCTTGAACGCATAACAGGAGTAGATAAGAACTTAGTTAAAGAAGCGACCAAGGCGTATTCACATGCCAACGCAGCAATGGAATTCCATGGATTGGGCGTTACAGAGCATTCTCAAGGAACCTTTGCAATTCAACTAATCGCGGATTTAGCCATGATTACCGGGAACGTTGGTAAACGTGGTGCGGGAGTTAACCCACTGCGTGGTCAGAACAACGTTCAAGGAGCGGCTGATATGGGTGCTCAACCGCATCAAGGTGCCGGATATTTGGACGTAACAAACCCGGAAATCAATCACCGTTATAATACATTCTACAAAGCTGAGGTGCCGAGTCATGTTGGATACAAAATTCCTGAGATGTTTAATGCGGCTATAGACGGCGATTTGAAGGCCTTATGGATTATAGGCGAGGATGTTGTGCAAACGGATCCCAATACCAATAAGGTAAAAGCAGCTATGGATGCAGTTGATTTGTTAGTTGTCCAGGAATTGTTCATGACCGAGACCGCAAAGCATGCAACAGTAATTTTACCGGGTGCAAGTTTCCTTGAGAAAGAAGGAACCTTTACCAATGGAGAACGTCGTATTCAGCGCGTGAACAAAGTTGTTGAACCACTGGAAGGAACCAAGCCGGATGGTCAGATCATCGTAGACATCATGAACCGAATGGGTTACGAACAACCGGATTATACAGCAGAAGGAGTCTTAAGCGAGATTTCTGAAATCGTTCCATTCTTTGCCGGAGTTAAGTGGAAAGAACTAGGAGATAACGGAAAGCAATGGCCTGTGAAACCGGATGGTACGGACACTCAAATCTTACACACGGAAGAGTTCAAGCGTGGCAAAGGGAAGTTTACCTTCTTTGAGTTTGCAGAGTCTAATGAGATTGAGACCCACGGAAAGGATTTCCCGTATATCATTACAACCAATCGTGAATTGGAGCATTACAACTGTGGTGCTATGACACGACGTACCGGTAATGTTGAAATTCTCACCGAGGATGTTCTGTTGATTAACCCACAAGACGCGGAGAAAGAAGGTATCGCCGATGGTGATTTTGTTTGTGTGGAATCACCGCGTGGTAAAGTGGATATCAAGGCGGTAGTTACAGATGAAATGAAACCGGGTGTGTTGAGTTCAACCTTCCATTTTCCAGAGATTATGTTGAATATTATTACGTCCGATGAGCACTGCTCAGAGGCGATGTGTCCTGAGTATAAGGTAGTTAGCTGCCGCATTCGAAAGAGCAAAGGAAAACACAAACAACTGGCTAAGGCTACGGCCCAGCGGGTTTAATATTTCAGATATGAAAAAGAATATGGGAAGTACAGACAGACTGGTACGTTTAATCGCAGCAGCTGTCTTATCGATTTTGTATTTCATGGGAGTTTTGAGCGGCACCATTGGTGCAATTGCCTTAGTGGTAGCTGCAATATTTCTACTCACCAGCTTTGTGAGTTTTTGCCCGGCTTACTTACCTTTTGGGATCAGTACGTGCAAGACCAAGGAGGAGGGGTAGAGCGGTCACAAGTTATATCGAGACATTAATTAGATAATTATAACAACCATGCTACTTCATGGAGTGGCATGTATTTGTCCTTTACCAAAAATAAAAGCCCAGACGTTAACGCCTGGGCTTTTTTACAGTTTATAAGAGGATTACTTTCCTCCGTTAAGTTCGTCTTGCCATGCTTTTAGCTCGTCCCAGTTACCTGCAGCAGCCATGCCAGCTTGCTTTGGCCATGTACCTGGATCGTGTGCTTTAAAGTTACCTTCTGCGTTGTCCAAAATCTCACGAATTTCTTCAGGACTTTTCTCAGAAAGCTCAGCGAACGTGTTGATTCCAGCTTCGTTCAATACAGAAGCGATTTTTGGACCAATACCTTCAATCTTATTCAGTTTGTCAACTCCGTCAGCTTTAGCTGCCTTTGGCTTCGCTTTCGCCTTTGGAGCTTCTTTTTCTTCCGTTTTTGCTGCTTCCGCTTTAGGTGCTTCTTTCTTTGCCGCCTTAGCCGGAGCAGAAGTTAAGTTCTTAGCCACGGTTAACGCGTCATCTTCCAAGATGATACCTGACTCCTCCTTGTATGGAGATGCTACAAAGTTTCTGCGGATACTTCGCTTAATCGACTTGATGCGCTCTTTCGCTTTTGTCTTATTTCTTCTTGCTTTTCGTTCTAATCTCGTTACCGCCATCGCTAAAAAAATTTTTGCAAAAATAGTCTTTTGGTCAATACTAGCGTAGTGTTCCATTAGTTTTTTGCCTAATTTTTTTTTGCTTCTAAAATGACACCAAATAGGGGCGGTTTTTCGCGGATTTCACTCAACTAAAACAAAGAGTATTTACTTTTGCTCAACTTATTCATTCATGAGAATTGTTATAGCGGGTGCTGGAG
>CAJXLR010000241.1 GCA_913056425.1 uncultured Bacteroidota bacterium | reverse complement strand
AACTGGGTAATACATACGAGTATACATCAGATGAATTAAAGAACTACAAAAACTCTCACGTACCGAAAGATTGTCAAAATTAAAAGAACCAGCAACCCGGGAAAAACTTTTAAATGAGGCAGCCGCCGATGAATCTTTTCCTGCGGTGCAACCCATTGTGAATGCCCATGCCCATACTTTCTATTCCTTCAATTACAAGGGGTATTCTCCCACAACTTTTGCGATAGAGGCAAAACGGGCGGGCTTGGAAATAGGTGGAATTGTTGATTTTACCCAGCATTTTTGCCGTAAGAAGCACAAACATGGGACGCATTTGTTTCCCTTTGCGTTTCACTATGTACGTCATGATGGTGTCGAGTAACGCGACACGACTTTTCATACTTTGTCTGAAGCGCTTTTCAAACTCAACGAGTTCAGAGGAAATGGGTGCCTGAATTTCTTTTAGGCTAAGGGTCATGAATGCTTTTTACGCCTGCAATATAGGACTGGTGAAACTAATATCGTAACAATAAAAAAGGGGCATTGTTTCCAATGCCCCTTAACTAACTTTTTGTGCCGTTTTATTCCTCAACATCTCCTTCCGAGGCGGAGTAGAGAAGTTTAAGAGAATTGATCTTTCGTAATTCTTGTTTGATGTCTTGAATCAAGCCCATTCTTACCGATCTGTCCGCTTTAATCGAAGTAGTTAGGTAATCACGGATTCCTTCAGGCTGTTCGTTTTTCTTCATCGTAATGAATACTCCAACGCCATTAGCGCCTTCAACATCTCCAAATTTATCATCGAACTGGATACGTGGTGAGTTACCAAATTCCGCGGTGTTCAATGGAGGACCAACAAGAATGTGGTTCACCCAAGATTTCTTTACGATTTTCTCAACCTCAGAAACCGTTGGGACATTTGTCCGAACTAGTACGGATGGGTCACGCATTTTTGTTGCAACCATGAAGAAGAAAAGTAGCATAAATACGATATCAGGCAGGGCTGATGTATTTATTGCCGGGCTTTCTTTTCCACCGTTCTTTTTAAATTTTGACATAACTTTTTTTAGTATTCAACAGGTTCTGCTTCCGAAATTTTCATTGGATACTTCTTCTTCACCGCTATCTGCTCGTCGCTCTTGTCAGGCAAATCCGCATAAGACCTACCGTATTTCGAACGGGAGTATTCATCACGCGCTTCATTGTACGCTCGAATGAGCTCATTGTACACCTGGACATAACGTTCCACGGATGTACCACGGTCGTTCTTTAGCGAAACAACTGCAGCTTGTGATGAGTCGGAGAAGTTAGGAAGTCTTCCTTCGTTTTGGATGTGCTTTTTAGTTAAATCGGTAAGTGCTTCCAGACGCAAAGGCTTTCGCTCTACGAGAAGTTGGTCTGCCGAGTTAACAAGTACCTCCAAAACATTACGGTCGTTTTGCTCCACAACAGGTGGTGGAACATTCGGATCCGGATATGGCGGAAGTTGTACCCGAAGTCCTTTTTGCTGGTCCATCGTGGTTGTTACCAAGAAGAAGACCAAAAGCAAGAAGGCGATGTCGGCCATAGAGCCGGCATTTATTTCAGGTATCTTTCTACTTTTTCGTGGCATAATTAACGATCAAATATGGATTTAACGCCTCCAGCAATCGCTAGGATTACTGTTAATGCAAGCATTGCAATTGAGGCCCAAACACCGGCGTGAGATGCTTGAAATGTCGGTAACTCAACACCGTATTTTTCTACCATTTTTAGTGAAACTTCATCAGGCGCCATTCCCATCCCTATAAAATATAGGATGGCGAGAACAGCAACTCCAATACCGAAACCAATCAAACTTTTTGGGTTTGTAAGCAATCCAATTACTGCAAGTGCAATGGCTGCTACTGTGGCGATAACACCATAGATAACACCTTGCCAAACGCCAAAGTTGGATCCGCTGGTGGAGTCTCCTCTATAGATTTGATAAAAAGCGATCGCAATCAACAGCACAACAATGCCGTAGTATGCGTAACGCCCTATTTTCTGTATATTATTCATTGTTACCTGGCTTTACTACGTTGTTCTTAATCAACATGTCAACCAAACGAATTGAAGAGTCTTCCATGTTGTTTACGATTGAGTCGATTTTCGAAACCAATAGGTTGTAGAAAATCTGAAGGATAATCGCAACGATAAGACCGGCAACAGTTGTCAAAAGTGCAATTTTGATACCACCTGCTACGATTGAAGGCGAGATGTCTCCAACAGTTTCGATTGTATCGAATGCCTGGATCATACCAATTACCGTACCCATGAAACCAAGCATTGGTGCAAGTGCGATAAACAATGAAATCCAAACCAGTCCTTTTTCTAATTGACCCATTTGAACAGAACCGTATGAAACGACTGATTTTTCAACTTGATCAAGTCCTTCATCAGCGCGATCAAGTCCTTGGTAGAAGATACTAGCAACCGGACCCGCAGTGCTTCTTGCTACTTCTTTAGCCGACTCAATACCACCAGATGTAAGCGCGTCTTCAACTTTCAAGATAAACTTGTCTGAGTTTGTACTAACGGTGAACAAAGAGATTAATCGCTCAATTACGATAGCTAAACCAAGAATCAAACATAAAAGTGGAAGCGCCATGAATCGTGGATCACCTTCGATGAACTTATCTCGGATAACTGCGATTCCTTCGCTCTCTGCTTCTTCCTCGTCAGCTTCTGCCGTAGCATTTCCTGTTTCTTCCATTGATGCAGGAGCAGCTTCTTCAGTGGCTTCTTCTGTAGCACCTTCCTCGTTAGCATCTTCAGCCGGAGCAGCCTCTTCAGTTTGAGTTTCTGCTGCCGGTGCTTCTTCTTGTGCATAAGCCGTAAGGTTCAAACCTATGAACAAGGCAAATGCTAACATCATTACAATCGTTTTTTTCATTACTTCAGATCTTATTAAGATTTTGTCATTGTTGGCAAAAATAGAAAAACTTTGATATAACCCGTTTCGAACTAAAATCAATTTAACATTAAGCTTTTCGGGCATTTACAGAATGTTGACAACTGATTTTTATTCTTTTTTTTCCTTGTATGTTTGAGCAACTAACCATTTGGGTTTACGAACGGATATGGCAAAGGCAAAAACAGTTTATTTCTGTCAGAATTGTGGAGCATCATCAGCCAAGTGGATTGGCCAGTGTCCTAGCTGCAAACAGTGGAATACATACGTGGAAGAAATCGTGGAGAAAGGCAGTGCCGGTCAAGTGCCTGCTTGGGTTGATACCGACGACAAGAAGTCGATCAGTTCAAATCCAACCCAAATATCCATGCTCAAAAGTGGCCCGGATCAACGCATAACCACAACGGATGGAGAGTTAAATCGGGTTTTGGGTGGAGGCATAGTACTCGGTAGTCTTGTCCTAATTGGAGGGGAACCGGGCATCGGGAAGTCTACGCTAATGCTTCAAACGGCACTTCAACTGGAATCAAAAGTGCTTTATGTAAGTGGGGAAGAAAGCGAGCGTCAGCTAAAAATGCGCGCAGACAGAATCGGAATACAAAATGAAGCGTGTTACATCCTTGCGGAGACCGAGATTCAGAAAATCTTCAAACATGTGAAGAAGCTAAACCCAGACATTCTAGTCGTGGATTCAGTTCAAACGCTTTTTAGCCGCGCCATTGAGTCTACGCCTGGATCAATTTCTCAAATTCGGGAATGTACAGGTCAACTATTACGATATGCCAAGGAGAGTAACACACCGGTGTTGCTCATAGGTCACATTACGAAAGACGGGCAAATTGCCGGTCCAAAAGTGCTTGAGCATATGGTTGATACAGTACTTCAATTTGAAGGCGATCGCCACCATGTATATCGAATCCTGCGTTCGGTTAAAAACC
>CAJXLR010000240.1 GCA_913056425.1 uncultured Bacteroidota bacterium | reverse complement strand
ATTCTCAATTTTCCACTTTCAACTCATCCGCTTCACAATCATAGATTTGATTAGATCGATAGGTAATGGTTGATTATTGGGGAATTGAACAGATCCCTTTGACCATTTAAAGTTGTTCCTTTCAAACTCGTCTTTAAAATGAGTTATAACGCTGGGAGTAGGATAGAAACCGACGTGATTTTTATATCCGGCATAGTGAACTATGTTTCGCCCGTTCAAAACAAAAGTTGGGATGCCGTATTTGATACAGTCTTCTGCGTCTGGTATTAGTTTTCGTATGATTGAATTGACTTGCCTTAGTCGATCTTGGACGTCTTTGTCAAACTGATTAATGTATGTCGCGATTTGACTGTTCATGGCATTTTTCTATCAAGCTATGTTTGGATAAATTACTATCAACATTACACTCCCTTGTTAATTGAGCATTGAGTGTTCGACATTGGAATTATTGTTTTGGAGGTAAGCTATTTACATGTTCGAGCGAGATTAGCATCCATTTGGCAATTTCCTCCGTATTTGCCAACAGGCTATCCGGAACCAAAACATAATCGCGCATGGTTGCACCATGAGACATCAACGGTCCTGACTCATATTTCGCTTTAAATTTCGCTTGGTCTTCCTTTGGCAAGCGAATTCCAAATTCACCTTCTTTGTTGAGTAAGCAGTGCATGTAACCGTTTGACGAGGTATAAGGCACGGTCTTTCCCTTGCGGTCTAGTCCTGCTTTTCGAGCGGCTAAATCGAATTTATCGAGATTCTCTTTAAACGACATGAGTTTTGTTTTTGGTTCGGGTAAAGTTAATGAATTCGTTATTCGATATTCTGGGTTCATATTTCGAAACGGATTCTTCATCATTCCCTACCTTCGCCTCATGAATCTCCATTCATTTACCTTTAATCCATTTCAGGAAAACATGTACATCCTGTGGGATGACACGAAAGAAACTGTAATTGTGGACCCTGGTTGCTACAATGCGTCAGATCAGAAGCAAGTTGCGACATTCGTGGAGCAAAACGATCTCAACGTAGTTGCCTTACTCAATACCCACTGCCACATTGATCACATCTTTGGAAATGCCTTTGTGGTTGAACGGTTTAACGTACCATTTTACATGCATGAAAAGGATTTGCCGGTTTTACAAAGTGGCCAACAAACCTCAATGATGTACGGTTTGAATTACGACACTTCACCCAATCCAAAATCATACTTGGTTGAAGGTGAAGATTTCTCATTTGGAGAAACAACACTTAAAATACGGTTTACTCCAGGGCACTCACCAGGAAGCGTTTGTTTCATACATCATGAGTCAAAAACCGTAATTGGTGGAGACGTGCTATTCAAACAAAGTGTGGGTAGAACGGATTTGCCGGGCGGCGATAGTGCCACGCTAATAAATTCTATACGAACGGAGCTTTTCACCTTGTCAGATGATTTTACGGTACACTCTGGTCACGGACCAGAAACTACCATAGGGTTTGAGAAACAATACAATCCGTTCTTGAACGGAACGTACCAACTTTAGTTGTTGAGTACCTCCTTGTCAGTCTTGCCTTTTTGTTTTCGGGCAACATAGCTCACAATCATGCCAACCACAGCGATTCCCAGGAAAATCAAACGTCGTTGATTACTCTTTCGCTTACGCTCTTGTTGAATGCGTTGTTGTTCCATCTTGCGATTAAGATTACGCATGTTTTGTTCTTGCCAAGCCTTGTTGTTCTGCTCTGTCAAGGCTTCTTCCATCTTTTTCATGGACTCATCAAGCGCTTTCATGCTGGAATCTAACTCAGCCGACATGCCATCAAGTTTTTCAAGATTTATTTCTCCAACTTCTTGATTTTGAGGTTCTCCTGCAAAACCAGGAATAAACATTAGACCGGAAAGCAGGGTAAGGATTAAACGATTCATATCAATAGTTTTCTGGTTTTGCACGTCTGAAATCAGACAGGTTTTTTGAAATCGTGAAATAGGAGACATTCACACCAGGGAAATAGGTCACCATTGCATAATCCAGCATAAACTTTTTAATCGCTATACCAACTCCCCATGAAAAACCAGCCGCTCCTTTCGTAACTTCTGGACCCAATTCCCGCCGTCTCATGTGGTTATAGCCACCTCTAATCTGGAAATTCTCGGAGAAAACCAGCTCTGCACCAAAGTTTATGTGACGCATGATTTTATCTCCCGTAGACACTTGGGCGCTTATCACTTCGCCCGTTTCCAAGTCAATGTTCTTGTTGCGAGAATTTACGTTAACATAGCTAATATCTGGCTGCTGCAGGTTATGACCTACCACTGTCATTTTCAGTGGGTTATGCTTAAGTTTTTTGCTAAATCCAAGTTGGATGTCCAATGGAAGATTTTCTACCACATCAGTATATGGAATGGTGTTATATCCTAAGTTCCGTACAAGAGCAGAAGCATGGAAAAGATTCGCTGTATCGTGATAAGCCCCACCGAAATCCAGAGCAAAAGCGGTAGCTACATACTTTTCGTAAACTGAATAAAGGAACTTTAGGTTAGATCCATACGTGAATCGATCGTCTTTTCTCCAGACGTTGCCATATCCCACCTGAAATACATAGTCCTGGGCCCAGAATTCACCAATTACTTGTCCGGTAACATCCGTCTCGACAAAGTATCCATAGTCGGTGAAAGCGATAGAACCCATCATGGTTCCAAAGTTTTTGAAATGATATGCGTAAGCTGCGAAACCGCTGTTAATGTCCACAAAGTAGTTGTTGTAAGAGAGGGTTGCCGAGTTATGCATTTTCTCGTTTAAACCCGCAGGGTTTAGGTAGCCAACTCCCAAGTCTCTTCCAAAATGAGCCATTGTGCTGGATCCAAGTGCTGCGGTCTTACCGGTAGGGTCTATGTTCACAAAAGCGAAAGATGAACTCCCGCCTAACTGAGCATGGCCATAAAACCAAGTCATTGAAATCAGAATCGAAAAAAGACTACGACGAATCATGTTTTACTCAACCATAACGACCGGTGGGTCGCATTATTTTGCTAATATAAAAGGTATTTCTGCCGCATCGACTTGAATTGTGTTAAGTCTGACTCCCAGCTGGCATAAATGTCTTCTGTACTCATACCACTTTCAATCTGTTTTTGCAGTTCAGGACCTCCAGCCAGTTTGGTGAAAAACGACTTGAAAAATTCCCCATTTTCAGACTTATTCGTTTCATAAAAGAGTTTCAACCAATCGAGATAAATTCGGCGGTTGGTAAGAATGTATGTATTGGCAAATCGAGTTAAATCGAATCCTACGCATTCTTGATTCTCGTATTTAGGATGATCCGAAACTCCTGGTATTGATTTCGGGGTAAACGTCAGACTACCTCTGTCCTGAAGAGGTCTTCCAACAATCTGAAAAGGTTTGTCAGTACCACGACCGATACTCACATTAGTTCCTTCAAATAAACCTAAGGACGGGTAAAGATAAACAGACTCCATTGTTGGAAGATTTGGAGAAGGTCTGATTGGAAGCTTGTACAAACTGTCGTGCGTGTAATTGATACATGGCACCACAGTCAATTTACACATGTCTCCACCCGACAACCACGCTTCACCGTTAATCATACGAGCGAACTCACCCACTGTCATTCCGTGAACCAATGGGACTGGATGCATGCCGATAAACGACTTGTATTTTGGATCAAGCGTTGGTCCATCGACATAATGACCATTTGGGTTAGGGCGGTCCAAAACAACCATTTCTTTGTTGTTCTCTTCGCAAGCTTCCATCAAGTAATGCATACTCGAGATGTACGTATAAAAGCGCACGCCTACGTCTTGAATATCAAAGACGATCACGTCCAGATCTTTAAGCATATCTGCCGATGGTTTGCGTGATGAGCCA
>CAJXLR010000239.1 GCA_913056425.1 uncultured Bacteroidota bacterium | reverse complement strand
AGGAGCGTATCTCGGATTATATGGTTGAGTACTATCAAGGCGTAAAGCAAGCACTCACCAATCTCGAATTGTACGGATTAAAACTTCGACTTTACGTGTATGATAACGAGAACAACCTCTCGAAGCTCAGAACCATTTTGGGTAATAGTTCTCTGAAGAAAATGGATGTGATTGTGGGTCCAATTGGTCAGGAAATGATTGAGGAGGTTTCGGCCTATGCACTAAAACACGACATTGCGGTTATATCGCCAATCACGGGTATCGATTCATTGCCAATCGAAAATAGTAAACTGTATTCACCAACACCAAACAAGAATCAAAAAGCCCTTCGCATCGCAGAATATCTGAAAAGCGAATACAAAGCTAGCCCGGTAGTTCTCATCACTGATGGCTCTACAGCGAGTATGGAAGATGCCAAGCTTTACAAACAGATTCTTTCGCAAGAAGGGGTTAAAGAGGTTCGCCTGGAAGAAAAGGTAAGTAGTTGGTCGACCTTATTAGAGAAAAAGAAACAGACTGCGGTTGTCGTTCTTTCTCATAAATCATCATTTGTGAACTCAACACTGGCTCAAGTGTATCAAGCAGATCGAGATGTAATGGTGTTTGGAGAATACTCATGGTCCAATTTTGCAGATAACGATTACACCTTCTGGAATGATTTAAACGTTCATTTGGTCGCTTCCGACTATGTGAACGATACACTTGATCAAGTTGTCAATTTTAAATTGAACTACAGGTTGGTAAACAAAACAGATCCGGGGGTCTATGCGTACTTGGGTTACGATCAGTTTATGTTTATGGGAGAATTTCTATTGGCTTTTGGCGAACATTTCCCGGAATACATCAATGGTCGAGAATTCAGATATCTAAGCTCAAATTTCCACTACAAGCTCGAAAATGGTTGTAATCGCAACACCAATGTTTTCCTGCTCCGCTTCAAGGATTTTGAATTGCAACCTATTGAATGAAGCAAGTTCACTTCTTCAACCGGCACGTAGACGTAGCACTAGACTTATTAAACAGTCACACCGCTGGCAAGCCATTCGCTCCCTATTTAAAAAGCTTTTTTAAAGAAAAGAAAAAATACGGAGGAAGGGACCGAAAAAGAATCTCAAATCTGTGTTATGCTTGGTTTCGTTTAGGTTACTCAATTCCGCTGGATAGGCGTGAACAAATTATAGGAGCGTATTTCATTTTGCATTCTGATCGGTTTGTACATCCTGCAGATGTAAACTCAAAATTCTCGGAGGATTGGGACCAACTTGACCTGAAACAGCGCCTCCATTTTATGGGAGTGGATGTGAAAGACATTTTTCCCCTGACCGGATTTGTTGATTTTTCAGATTTAGAACAATTTCTGCTGGATCAACTGGAAGTACGTCCAACTTATTTTAGAAAAATTCATCCTGGAGCGTTGAATTTTCAGGAGGATGTTGACCTGATTGAAACAGATGGCACCTCGATTGGGTCGTATTCTGGTCAAGCCTTAAACACCTTGAGAACAAAAGGACATATAGAAATACAGGATCGAAGCTCGCAGGACGTTATGAGACGTTTGCTACCTGAACTACAAGAGCCTATCTGGGATTGTTGCGCTGCCTCCGGGGGGAAATCCTTGTATATTTTGGATGAAACGCCCAGAGAAGTTTTCGCGTCTGATGTAAGATCCTCTATTCTGAGATCGCTTAAGGAACGCAGTAAACGTCACAAAAGCAGATTGTTTATTGGGCAGGCTAATGTAATCAAAGTTGATAAAGTTAAGTTCCGCAGACAGGATAAAACGATTATGGTGGATGGCGACTTTTTCCAAACCATATTGGTGGATGCACCCTGTTCCGGATCAGGAACATGGTCTAGAAACCCTGAGTTTAAACCGTTCTTAACACAACAAGACCTAGATAGATATGTGCAACGCCAGCGTGAAATAGTGAAGAACGCGGCGAGCTTTCTAAAAGTGGGAGGGAAGCTGATCTATCTTACGTGTTCGGTCTATCAAAACGAGAATCAAGCTCAGCTTGATTTCTTTGAATCTTGTGGGTTGCAGGTGGAGACAACCGGTTACCACTACGGTCATTTAAACCAGTCCGATTCCATGTTTTATTCAGTGCTTGTCAAGAAATAGTATTGTTGTTCACCTATCTGGAAAAATCCACTATTTTTACAGAGAACAATTAATATGTATATGACTAAAACTAGACTATTTGTCGCATTGCTTACTGTGCTTGCAGTAAGTTTTCAATCATGTAAAGATGATGAAGGTGATACCGTAAATCAGCCTACAAAAAGTATAATTCAATATTTAACCGATAACGGTGGTTATACCGAGTTCTTGAATGCTGTTGAGACAGCAGGTTTGACTTCAAAAATCACAGGATCCGGGTCGTTCACATTACTTGCGGTGAGTGATTTGCAGCTACAGGATGACGGAGTTGATTTTTCAGCTATGTCAAATGATGAAGTTACAAGCTTTGTCAACTACCACTTCATGGAATCGAAGATGATGCCATCATCGTTTACAAATCGTGGTTATGCTTCAACTGCTGCGAGTTCTAATGTATCGGGCAAAACACTATCTGTATTTACAGAAGTTGCCGGTTCTTCTGTAACCTTCAACGGTCAGCAAGCCAACGAGAATTACGAGGCCACCAATGGTATAGTATACGTAATGGCAAAAAGCATTGCACCTGCGAGTGTTATAGATCACATCGGAATTAATCCGGATTTAGCGAATTACAAATCAGGTGTTAATCTGGAAGGTGCAATTAAAACGGAGTTGGGAACCGGGCCAAACACAGTCTTTGCTATAAATGACAAGCAATTGGTGGAATGGTTAAATACCAAAAATGTGATTCGTATTTCTGATATTGCACCGAGTGAGCGTCGAGCAATCATGAACAACACAATGATTTACGATGAAAACAAAACATCGGCAGACTTAACTGGTACTGTATCAACCGTGGGAAAAGATATAGCGTTCACAGGCAGTCCTGAAGCACTCACGCTAAATGGCTCTGTAAAAGTTATCCATCGAGATATTATCGCAACTGATGGTGTAATGCACATCATCAATGGCGTATTGGAATAAATATCACTCTAACGATATGATTAAGCCAAGGTTAGTCCTTGGCTTTTTTATGCGTTCACGTTGCACTTTTGGTAGTTTACTCACGACGATGTCGAAGCTATGATCTACCATAGCCAGAAGCTCTGCTGTATTCGGATAATTCAACGCGTTTACGGTATTCCAGTGTTTCTTGTCCATGTGATATCCCGGTTTTACATGAGGATTTGTTTCCCTTAGTTCAATTGCGCGTTCGGGATCACATTTTAAGTTTACCGTTTCAAAGTTGTCTATTCCGCATGCGGCGAACATTTTACCTGCGACCTTAAATACCAATGTGTCTGGACCGAAAGGTAGTTCTTCGGTGGTCTCCGGTTTAGATAAACAGTATAATCTAAGTTCCTCTAGATCCATTAATAGTTTAGTTTGTAAATGCTGTAATCTTCCCGTTTGGCGAAAAGATACATATCGTCCCACAAGGGAGGTTGGTCTTGCTTCAGGTCGTCAATATGTACCTGAGGTACAATTAAGTAATCCGGTCGCAATCGATCTTTCCAGTAATAGACATTTGCCACTTTCGGATTTCGAGTCATTTCTTCATGGTTGAAAGTCTTCCCATTGCGATTAAAATGCAGTAAACCGGTATTCGGTGCTGCGGTATAACAGATGAACAGTGTTGCCTCAGGTTCAATCCCAATTGAGTTCAAGGTTTGGGCTCCTCCCTGCATCCATGAGATATCTATTGCTACTCCTTTGTTCTTCCATTTGTAGTGATGGTTGAAACGCTTCGAGGCTAAGTTTAACCCAAGACCAAAACT
>CAJXLR010000238.1 GCA_913056425.1 uncultured Bacteroidota bacterium | reverse complement strand
CTGCCGAGTGACGTTGAATATGCTGCAAAGGTTCGTGTCGATGACCATTTGCCACTCTTCCGAAGACATTTTGCGGAAGGTCGTATCGCGCGTAATGCCGGCGTTATTCACTAATACATCTATTGGGCCAAGTTCTTCTTCAACTTCACCTACCATTTCAACTCCTTGGATTTTACGTTCCTTGAGAGAATCAGGCATGGCCTTACCGGCTATGTACAATTTGGCTTCGGGATGTACATTGTAAATGCCATCCCAAATATCATCCAAGAACCACTCCACAGCTTCTAAGTTTGGCATCCATTCAAGACTACCGATATGAAATATCGACATGGGTAGAATAGACGCAGAAGGCGCCCATTTATTGATATCGATACCCGCCGGAGAATCCTGAATGGGTATGGTGCATCCCATTGCTTTGAACAAGTTCCCATCATCCACTGTAACAGGCACCAATGCATCATAGTGATTTAAATGCTTGCGCTCGAAGCGCTTTAAACGTTTAGACAGCAGAGACAAATACCACTTTTTGATCGGATTTGAGGTGTTTCGTGCAAGGCGCTCCCAGATTTGATACTCCACATTGTGTTGCCTCAATACAACTTTGGCGTTGCTGCGGTGTTTCAAAACAGTAGGAGTGAAGACAGCCGGAAAAGTTCCTTCAATTTGGATTACATCATAGTCCTCTTCTTGCAGATGCTTGGCAAGCGCTTCGCGAAATATGAAGTCGTTAAAACGCTCAATATTGTATGATTTGGAGGTGAGTAGATTAAGTAGGGCAGGAATGGGTTTTACATCCGTGTCTACAGGAAACATGAAAAGCCTACAATAAGGCTCGAGGGCTTCCCTTACCTCCGATTCATTGATTTGATGTTTGCGCGGAGATTGGGCGAAAAGCGTTACCTCGCATCCTGCTTCTGCATACCCACGTGTGTAGTTGTAGATACCGATGGTACCACCTTCGTTCAACGGATAAGGAACGCGATTAGATACCTGAAGAATTTTCATTTTTTAAACCTCCCAAATAATCGTTTTACAAAGCGCGAATATGCATCGGGATTGAATAAAGCGGATTCCGAATTACTTTTTTGGGTGAGGAATATAGCTAGCGGGGTAAATATCGCTGAAGCGAACCAAGCACCTGCAGGAACCATTAAAACGCCTTCACGGGCAAGTTTCTCACCTACAGTTTGAAGAATAAAGTATAGGATGAACAGTAGGATGGAAATAATCATCGGCGTACCAAAACCACCTTTTCGGATAATCGCTCCAAGCGGCGCTCCAATAAAAAACAACATCAGACAACTAAAAGCCAGCGTAAACTTCTTGTGCCATTGTATCGCAAACCTGCGCTGGCGCTCTTGTAGGCGCCTAATTTCCTTGCTTGCGTTATTCACTATGCGATGATAATTCCGAGTAGATTGTATTGCACTCTCTACTACCTCATTCATGGTAACCGTTTCTTTCTTTGGTTTGGGTCTTTGTTCACGTTTCCGTTTAACGATACTACTCATTTGGTTGGGCAGAGGGTCGTCGCTTATCTCGACACGCTCAGCAGAGAAAGAGTCGATACTGCTCTGTAAAATATCTCGATATGAATCAGATTTGATTCCGGTCATATCATATTTCTTACCATTAGAGTCCAGAGGAATCTGAAAATAGCTTTTCAGGTACTCTTTCAGAAAAGCCGTCTTCTGTTGGATCAACACATCAAACGAGTCAACACGCACATCAATTTCTTTGAGGTTTAACATGTCGTAGTTGTCCTTAAACATCTCCGGGTTACTGCGTTTAAGCGCGAGTTCGGACATGTCAATCGCCATCTCGTATTTCTCAAACGCCATGGTATTGTGCGGATATGTTTTGGCGTAATTCGGCGATTCAATCATCTCTTGATAACGCTTACCATCAAATAGCGTAAGTTTCAAGAAGCGTTCATCTTCGGTTACAACCATCTTTCCCTTTTTCGCGATGACGATGTTGGTTATACCTGTTTTGCCTGATTTTGAATAGATTAAAACATCCTCTAGTGTTTGATTGTCGTCGTGTTTGTGACCTACTCGAATGGCAAATCCTCTTAATTCTTTGAAGAAGATACCGTCACTAATGTTCAAGGCCGGCTTTTTATTTGTCACGTCGTAGAACAATGCTCCCCAGCTTAAGTTGGCTTTAGGGATTAAGACATTCGACGAGTAGAATGCCATTCCAGCTATAGCTGTCATTACCACGATTAAAGGAAACATGCTTCGAATGAGGGAAATACCTGCAGACTTCATGGCTACCAACTCGTAGCGCTCACCAAGGTTGCCAAACACCATGATTGTACTCAACAGGACGGCTAAAGGCAGTGCACGAGGTATGAGGTACGGAATAGAATATAAAATAAACTCGAGGATTACATACCATTCCAGTCCTTTACCAACCAAATCTCCAATGTACTTCCATAAGAATTGCATTAACATCAAGAAGATGGAAATGCAAAACGTTGCCAGGAAAGGACCTACAAACGATTTGATGAATAGTATGTGAAGCTTTCTCACAGAGTTATCGTCTTGCGAAGTTAATAAAGATTCAAGGTGAATGGTATGCTCTTCGACCAAAGAACAACCAATTGGGTTTAGCCCAATTCGCGCTCAAGTGCTTCGATTTTGGAAACCGTGTCTGCTTGTTTCTTGCGCTCTTTATCAACCACCTCCGGTGCTGCGTTCTGAACAAACTTTTCGTTACCAAGTTTCTTTTCAATTCCGAAGAGGAAGCCTTTCAATCGCTTAATCTCTGCTTCAATTGCTGCAGTATCTTTTTGGTTTAAATCAACCCCCTCAAATCGCATGTAAACTTCATCTGTACCCAACAATTCTTTTGCCGTCGCGTCAGTGTTTGAGTCAAACTCGATTGAAGCAACGTTGGCTAATTTTGCAATTAAACTCGCATGAGTGGTGTAGTACTCTTTGTTTTGAGTGTGTATGATCAGGGTGGCTGCAACTTTTGGGGAAAGTCCATTCTTGCTGCGAACGCCTCGAACAAGAGTGATTAAGTTGCGAATGTTTTCGAACGAATCTGTTGCAACGTTTGCATCACCCTTTGGCCATTCCTGTTCATTGATAAACTTGCTATCATCCTCGTTTATCGACTGCCAAAGTGTTTCGGTTACAAATGGCATGAAAGGATGCAATAAGCGCAACAATGTGTCAAAGTTTGCTTTGATACGCTCTAGGTGGCTTGCTTCGATAGGCTGACCATACTCCGGTTTCATCCATTCCAAGTACCACGAACAGAAATCACCCCAAATAAGCTTGTAGATGGCTGTCATGGCATCTGACACACGGAACTTTGAGAAGTGGTCGTCTACAGCAGCTGTAACCTCCGCAATGCGATTCTCCATCCATTCGTGTACAAGGTTTGCCGATGATGCGTAAAAGTCATCATCAACTTTTTCTACAACTTCCCATCCACTCATTAAGCGGAAGGCGTTCCAAATTTTATTTGCAAAGTTTCTTCCTTGCTCGCAAAGTGATTCGTCAAATAACAAATCATTTCCGGCCGGAGCGGCCATCATCAAGCCCATACGAACTCCATCTGTTCCGTATTGGTCCATCAGTTTCAACGCATCCGGAGAGTTCCCAAGTTGCTTCGACATCTTACGACCTTTTTTGTCTCGTACAATACCGGTGAAGTATACGTCATCGAATGGTTTCTCATTTCGATATTCGTATCCCGACATAATCATTCGAGCTACCCAGAAGAAAATAATATCCGGACCCGTAACTAAAACGTTGGTAGGGTAGTAGTACTCAATTTCCTTATTGTTTGGCTCTTGAATGCCGTTAAATACGCTTATTGGCCATAACCAAGACGAGAACCATGTGTCAAGCACATCGTCGTCTTGTTT
>CAJXLR010000237.1 GCA_913056425.1 uncultured Bacteroidota bacterium | reverse complement strand
GGATAGTTCTGAATGCGTTTAGCATATGGTTGTATCACACCAGAGAACTTGACATCATGGCCTTTATGATGTTAGGATTTACGGCGTTCAGCGTGGTGGGTTATTATTCTTGGGTAAAGCAGGTTAATCCAACTACTACTGAGGATTGATGTATTCTTTCTTGTAATAACGAGCGAATAAATACTGTACCACAAACGTAAGTGCCACGGCACATACGTATACCACGTCTTCGTATTGACTGTTCGTTAATACATGATAGCAATCACAGTCGTTATAACTGTAGTTCGGAGAGCAACAATTGCTTAGCGATCTCAACATGAACATATAGATCATTAAGACAAATGGTGCGTACAGATGAACCGTGATAGCGAATGCTCGTTTGAGTCTATAATTCCATGGGCTAGCAAATGCCGTCCAGAGATAGAACAATACAAACAACGTTAAGAAAAATAGGATTATCCCGTCTCCAACATCTCCTGTGGTAAGGCCTATTAAAGCGATGAAAATGCCATAAACCGTTGGAGTTAACGCGGTAACCAACATGGCCCATCCAAAGTCTATAATTTGCACTGAACAAAGCACAGAAACCAACACCGCTAGCCCGAGTGCCAGGAGCAAATAGAACTGCCAAAACTCAACTGATGTGATAAAGAACGGTCCATCACGATCAATGTATTCGTCGTGAAATCGAATTGTATTGCTAAACGTATCTGAGTTGCTTATGTGTTCATAGGCAACCGTAGATTCTGCAGATGCATTCTGATAAAACTTGTCGCTACGTATGTTGATCTCAACAATTTCTCGTGGATTTGTTACACTGAATTCTGCACCATAACAAGAAGCCACCTCGATAAAACTTTGAATCTCAGCATAAACATCGGAGAGCAAAACCGTATCCATGCCATAACTCCTTCCAATGTACTGATCGGTAAGTTTGGAGCGCTGAAATATTAAACTGTCCCTTCCGGCTGTTAATCGATATGTTGTTCGATGATCTATATAATCGTTGTCGTCCGGGTCTTGGCCGTACTCCTGCAAGTAATTTGAATCCACATACTGCTTACTCATGTAAAAATGACGGTATCCATCGTCGAGTGCATAGGTGTCTTTCTTAAACTGTTGCGTATCAAGCGTGAGACCTGCGCGTACTGTTGCACCGATGTTGGCCATAAAAGGCAGTGCAATAATGCCGGCAAACACAGCGATGTAATACAAGAAAATTGGATACGAAAAGCCGTGAGGTAGTCGGATGTGAACCCGTTTTGAATTGAACTTTACCTGGCGTATGATAAATAGAATTACCAAAAGAATTGTTGGTAGTACCAACACCATACTAATGGTTGAGAAGATCTCTCGGTAGTCTCTCCATTGTGGGAGCGGACTCAAATCAACCAATGCTCCAATAGCAAAAAGCAGTATCGATGACGCTATAATAAGAGGTATATACAGATGAACGCCTAGCACCCATGCAACCGGATACTTATTCAACATTTTGTGATCCAGGTCTTTATAGTATTGCAGTAGCTTCATTCGTGAAATAGTCGTTTAGTAGATTGGCTGATGTTGCGGTAGTATCGAATTGCTATGTCTTCGTTGATTAAACTCTTGAGGAAATCTTTCGCATCAGATTCCCCTTCCACTTTTACTTGTAGATACTCTCCACTGCTACCGTACTTATATTCGTTGGCTGCCAAGAAGTTTAGGAATTTCTCCCGATCACTATGTTCGGGTTGTACTTCGTATACATGACTGGTTTCATTGCCTCCCAACTCATTCATTGAGCCACTGAAAACTGCTTTTCCTTTCTTCAAGAAAATCATTTGGTTGGATACCGTTTCAATTTCATGAAGTTGTTGACTGCTCAGAATAACGGCGGTTGGATATTCTTTGTCTTGAAGGATGTTTTTTAAATCACTGAGAAACTTTTGCTGCGTGTTGATGTCCAAGTTGGCCAGTGGTTCATCCAGCACCAGCAGTTCCGGTTTGCCAATTAACATCCGCGCCAGCTCAAATCGCAGCCTATATCCGGTAGAGATCTCCGTCCACTTCAGGTGCTTGTAATCCATCAGCCCTAGAAACGAAAGAATTTCGTCAAGGTAGTCCTCAATGCTTTCAGCATCAACACCATCCAGTGCCGCTTTCAACTTTAAATTTTGGATGAGGCTACCATACCATCTAGGAATTCGTTGAGGTATAAACGCAATACGTTTCTTTATTTCAGCCCAATCCGTGTGGTCTTGGGCTAGGTTACCGCTATAGATTAAATCACCTTCCGCATGAAGCTCTCCAGCTACGATATTTAAGAGGGTGGTTTTACCATTTCCGTTCTCCCCTACTACTCCGGTAATCGTTCCTTCCGCCAGTTTCACTTGCGGTACATCGAGAACAAAGCTCGAGCGCGGAAATTTTTTATAAATCTGTTGTGCTTCAAAGATCATAGGCTTATTACGACACTTTCAAAACGTGTGTAGCCCAAAGTTATTACTCTAATCTTGAAACGGAAGAAAGCAGGACGAAACGTTACTTATTTCCGGTTGACAGCCCAATTGCTATTGCGATTACCGTTTGGCATAACCGGTACGTCGTTGTTTTGCATCAGATGTGCCGCGAGTAAAGCGGCAGCTGCAGCTTCTCCTTCAGAAGCAGCTTGAATGTCTTGCTCGCTGTAATGATTCTTGATGAACTGCGTATCAAAATCGCCGGATATAAATGCCGGATGATTCATTACGTAGTCTCCAAATGGCAATGTCGTAGCTAGTCCTTCAACCCGGTAGTTTCGGATAGCGTCTTTCATCTTTTCGATTGCCTCAATGCGACTCGGTGCCCAAACAATGAGCTTTGAAATCATATTGTCGTAGTAAATCGGAATTTCATAGCCGGACTCTACAAAGTCGTCTACCCGCACATGATCACCAGTGGGAACATCGTACGTTGTGATTTTACCAATGTTAGGCAAGAAGTCGTTAAACGGGTCTTCAGCACACACTCGCAATTCGATTGAGTGACCGTTAATCGACAAGTCGTCTTGTCCAAAAGCGAGCTCATGCCCTTCGGCTACTCGAATTTGCTGTTCAACTAAGTCAAGACCGGTAATTAATTCTGTCACTGGGTGTTCAACTTGCAGACGGGTATTCATCTCCAAGAAATAGAAGTTGCGGTCTTTATCCACTAAAAACTCTACTGTACCTGCACCCGAGTAATCACAGGCTTTGGCAACATTTACCGCAGCTGCGCCCATTTCAGCGCGCAATTCCGGAGTAAGTATGGCAGATGGAGCTTCCTCCACCAACTTCTGGTGACGACGTTGGATACTGCACTCACGCTCGAAAAGGTGAACGATGTTTCCGTGATTGTCGCCCAGTACTTGAATCTCTATGTGTCGTGGGTTTTGTACAAATCGCTCTATAAACACAGCACCATCTCCAAAGGCAGACTCGGCCTCACTAATGGCTGTTTTCATTTGCGACTCTAACTCAGAAGCCTCGTGGACAATCCGCATACCTTTTCCACCACCACCGGCACTGGCTTTAACCAGCACGGGGAAGCCTACTTCCTTGGCTACGCGCATGGCGGTATCGATGTCTTCCACCGCTTCGTTGATACCCGGAACCATTGGGACATTGTATTTGGCCACTGCTTCTTTCGAAGCAAGTTTGCTACCCATTACCTCCATGGCTTCCGCCGATGGACCAATGAGTGTGATATTGTTGTCTGCTAGCTTTCTCGCAAAACCTGCATTTTCCGACAGGAAACCGTAACCCGGGTGGATGGCATCTACGTCATTTTCCTTGCAGATTTGAATAATCTTATCTGCTTGGAGGTAGCTCTCACTGCTCGGGCCTGCGCCTAGGCAGAAGGCTTCATCGGCCATGCGCACATGCATGGCATC
>CAJXLR010000236.1 GCA_913056425.1 uncultured Bacteroidota bacterium | reverse complement strand
AAGCTTTTACTTTTTCAAATCGCGACCAATCGAAGAAGAGTCGAATTGCTTGAGCGACAAAGACGACAAAATTCACATGCAGTTGATGGACGTGCAGTTTGAAGAAGGTGTGGACATATTCCCAGATGAGTATAAAACTACATTGGGTTTATTAAAGCTGCCTTTTCCAATACCTAAGTTTACTATCGAGAAAAAAGACTTCTTTGATCGCGTTCTACCCATCTTTGAACATAAAGACATTGATTACGTCTTATACGATGAGGGTCCCAAAGACTATATAGTTAAGGTTGAGGACAAAGACGACATGAATAAATTCTTGGTTGATGAGTTAAAACAACTCATAGAAACCAGTGGTCTACATCATCTCGAAAGTAATGGAGAGGCGATTTTGATATTTGCCGATGATTTTAAACTCGCCAAAATGAAAGAATACATCAAAATGATTCAATTTGCCGAGCGGTTCAAAGAAATAAAGGGCTAGCTGTAGTTGAAATACATCTCACAACAAACCCTTTTTGATTGTTACTTCTTTAAGCTGAGAATCCACGCAGCGATAACTTTACCGTCTTCATCTGAGATGTCAATTCCAGCCATTTCTGGGTAATCTGGGTAGTGCTCAGGCTTTGGTTCTCGGATTAAACCAATGATTTCTTCTACACTAGACACGTTTTCAGCAACTGTTGTGTAGGGAGGACCCACGAGTTTCTCGTCAACTTTGTGACATGTTAAACAGGTGTTTTTTTCCAACAGCGCATTTACGTCTGCAGGAACCTCAATCACATCGGCTACCAATGACTTTGGCGGATTAGCCGGAGGTGTTGTGTTTTCGGTTTTGTTGTCTGAACCACCGCAGCTTGCTAAAGTCACGACGGCACTAATTACGAGGAGTGTGTTTTTAAATGTTTTCATTGGAAACTTCTTTCAACGTCGATTCGATCGTCACATCGACTGTTGGCCAAAGTTTGCTCACACCATCTTCACCCTTGTGTAAATCATCACACGCTTCGTTTAGCGCGTCCACACTAGAGCTGGCATCCCAATCACCTAAGTCCAAACTCGATGTAATAACGATCTTGTTGTTTTCAACGGTGTAGTTACCCGCAAGTTCTTTGCTTACACCATTCATAGCAACAGTCATGTTAATCGTGCCAGCGGTGTCGGTTCCATTTACAGACTTGAAGTCAACAACAATAGCTTCAGTCTCAGCCATAGACCCAAAGAAGATGCTCTTGAGTTTTCCATCTCGCTCTTCATTGTCTGAAAAAACACTTGTTACTGCAATGTTGGCATTTAGCCCATTCAACAGTTCGGTTACAGAGCCACTCTCTACTTGCGTGCTCACCTCAAAGTCTTTGAACGTTCCACTTACCCCAATTTTTGCGGTGGTTTTGTAGGCTGTCCAAGTAATTTTGGTGAAAGCTCGTTGGTAGGCAAAGCTGGAAGATGTTGCTTCCACGGCTTCAGTATTTGAGTCAGTTGTTGTCTCAGTGGACTTACCGTTGCACGCGATTAACGCTATGCTCAATACGACTATAGGTAGGATGTTTTTCATATCGTTTTTAACAACACAAAGTTAGATGTGGTTTTGTGAAATTCATGAAGATTCGCTCATCTATTAACTGACATTCATCACGAAGTACAATGATGCTTGAATTCTAGCGCTTCATGTTTTTTCTTCCGTGAATACTGCAAATTGGGCAAGTTTCGGGGTTATGACCTCGCGCAGGACAATACTCACGGCCGAAGAATATGATTTGAAGGTGCAGTTTATTCCATAAATCCTTCGGTGTAAGCCTTTTCAAATCTTTTTCGGTTTGTTCAACGCTTTTTCCGGTACTCAATCCCCACCTGTAAGCTAAACGGTGAATGTGCGTGTCAACCGGAAATGCCGGATAACCAATAGCTTGAGACATGACAACAGAAGCAGTTTTATGACCAACAGCGGGTAAAGCCTCGAGCTCTTCAAATGTTGACGGAACCTCTCCGTTATGTTTATTGATGATGATTTCACTCAGCCCATATATACCTTTCGATTTCATAGGCGACAAACCACAAGGCCGGATGATATCTTTTATCTCCTCTACAGATAGCTTGACCATGTCATATGGGTTATCGGCTCTAGCGAACAACAAAGGTGTGATTTGATTCACCCGCTCATCGGTACATTGAGCGCTTAAAACAACGGCAACCAGCAAAGTGTAAGGATCTTTGTGATCCAGTGGTATGGGGGTCTCGGGATAGAGATCTTCTAAAATGGCAATGATGTGTCTTACTTTATCCGCTTTTAGCATTATCTTAGAGCAGTCGTTGTTGAGTCGATGAATTACAGCCTCAAAAGTATCTATTCCAAACGTAAGACCACCTTACTTGCATGCCTTCTTTTGTTCGGCACGACGACACTTTATGGTCAATCTGAACGCCTAAAAGAATTATCTGTGGGATCCGGTGTCTTCAAAACCATGGAGCCTAACCTTACATCGTCCCAGATTACCCAATATCTGGATTTGCATGTAAGTTTACCTGAGTTCACAGAACAGACATTTTATGGTACATGGACTCCCACTCGAGCATTTAATGCATCTTTTGAAAGATTGCATTGGCAGAGCAAGAACTTGAGGTTATCTCTACTGCTTGGGGGATTTGTCTCCGCACAATTTCACCATCAAGCGCGTTTAATTGGTACTGAAGAAGTCATTGTAGAGGATATACCGATTCCCGCAGAACCCGGATGGTCAAGACAAGTATCACAGTTTAAAACTTCTGCATACACAATATTTAGTGACTACATAACTGTAGGACCCAAAGTGTCTACCCGGTTTATCTTTAATCAACGGTTGAGTGCAAAAGCCGGACTTTCTTTTGGAGGAATATTACCAATAAAATCCGGGATTCAAGTGTCATCCTACACGGGTACGGTAACCCGCAAGGTTTCTGCGAAAGAAAACTATGTTGAGGATAAGCACTACGATGGAGCACTTGATATTCAATTTGTCGAAACTCAATCTGAACTTTTGTTGAACGGCTTAACGAATCTTCAATTAGAGTTTAAGCCTTTCTCGAGACGGTCAATCTATCTAACCACAGGGGGTAATCTAGGTGTTCAATTCAGATACAGAACGCAGGATTGGCGTCCATTTTACGGTTATCAATTTGGCGTAATTTCACAATTCAACTAGACTAGAAGAATTCTTCAATCTCTTCTGGTGATGCGAGCCCTTCGAAACTCTCAGGTTTGTATGCCATCCCTATCAGTTCTGGTGCAGACTCTAAAAATCCGCTAATGGTTTTAATTAGCCCTTTTTTAACGTGTATATCGCTGGTGTTGCCGTTTTCGTGCGATAGGGTTACAGTAAAACTCGGTGAGTAGCCGAAGTTCCAGTCCCATGTTCCAAACTTCTCTTGAACCAGGTCATTGATGTTTCTGTGGTCGATAGCCGATAGCCGGTATTCAGTTGCCAAGAAATAATCACCCAAGAACTGTCCTAAATCTTCGTAAAAGGAGTCCATTGTTTCCGGCTGAACCAAGTAATCTTGGATGTTTGCAACTACGCTGCGTACCGACTGAACCGCATGAGTTTTGAAATCAACCCGTTTTTTCGGAGCAATGGATTCATTCAAACGACCTAAATCGGCGTTGAAAAGGAGAGTACCGTGGTGTATCACCCGATTTTTCCTTTTATACACATGTTCCGCGTTCCCCGATATTTTCTTTTCGTGTAACAGTAAATCATTGCGACCGCTGTACTCGGAGGGTAAACCTTTACTATGAAGAAAGGCCTGAACCGGTTCAAGGTGTTTTTTAAAATCGATGAGTTTATCTGTAACCTCTCCGTTTCGAATAAAACAGAAGTTATGGAGGTTTGTAGGTTACACAAGAGTCGAAGAAACCTTACAGTTCAATCGG
>CAJXLR010000235.1 GCA_913056425.1 uncultured Bacteroidota bacterium | reverse complement strand
ACAAGGTGATGACCGCACCTAACATCCGCGAGATAACTTCAACCAATCCCAGCTTTGATTACGACCTTCCTAACTTTGCATACAAAGTTCTTCCGACTTACCATCCGGCTAAAGCTATTTCGCTTAAGTCTGAAGTAGACGAGCCACTGTTTGGCAACTATTTCCGACTTGGTGGTACCCCCATGTACTTGACAACGCTCGGAGAATTCCGCGTTCACAGTGTTCGGAACAAGAAGTACAACTATGGTGTATCAGGTACGCATATGAGCTCAAATGCCGGCGATCCGGCGCATGCCGACTTTAGCGACAACACCGTGAGCGTAATGGGATCCAAAATCGGAAACAAGGGCGAGCTTACCGGAAAACTGAACTATGAGCGACATGTGATTCACTATTACGGTTATCCGGATAGTTTCGAGTTTGATAAAGTAAACATCAACCAGATCTACAACGACTTCAACGGAAGTGCACTCTACGATCGAGGATACAACACCAAGAAAATAGGATCTCAGCTGGGCTTTAATTTTTACACGTTCGGAACGCATGGAAGACGACGTGAAAACGATTTTATGGGAACGTTAAAGACCCGCATCAAACTGCCTAAACATCAAGCAGTTGACATCAATGCCGCCATAGACTACACCAATATTATCGACACGGCAGTGCAGGCGCTAAACCGTACATTCATCCGAGTTTCTCCAAAGTACACCTTCCGCTATAAAAAAGTAGATATTGGAATTGGAATTAATACGGTTACAACAATCGACACGATTGATAACCCGGGTGCGAAATTCCAGCTGTTCCCAGACGTTGAAGTGAAACACTTCTTTGTTAAAGATCGCGTATTAGGTTATGCTGAAATTAACGGAGATGTACACAAAAACTCAAATCGTGAGCTAGTTTATTTAAACCCGTTCATGAGCAACAATACTGAAATTAGAAACACAGTTCGTGCTTTCAATTTCGAAACAGGTATCAAAGGAGTTCTGGCTAAGAAATTTGATTTCCTCATAGGTTTCCAGGTTTCTGCCGATAACAATCTACCGTTGTTCTTAACAGACTCTACTCCTACTCGATCCTTTGGGGTGGTGTATGACGATGTTACAACCACGGCAGTAAAAACAGGACTTGGGTTTAGACTTGAAGAACGATTGTTTGTTCAAGCTGCCGGTACGTTTTACACCTACAAAACACAAAATCAGGCCGAAGCATGGCAACTGCCCGCTTTTGATGCGGATGTAAATGTTCGGTACACACTTGCAGAAAAACTGAACATCCGTTTCCAAATGTATGCATACGGCAACCGTTTCCAATTAGATCAGTTCAGTGAAACCAAAGAACAAGTAGAACTGAAACCAATGATTGACTTAAACGTGATGGCCGACTACCGATATAAAAAGAACATATCCTTCTTCCTGAATGCGAATAATGTTTCAGGAACGAGGTACCAAAAATGGTATGCATATCCATCTTTTGGTTTTAATTTGCTAGCTGGAATAACGTTCTCACTATAAACAAAGAGTCTATGGAGTTGATTAATCTGGTTTCTGAATTGCTTTACGAACACAACTGTGTAATTATACCCGGTTTCGGAGGCTTTGTCGGAAATTTTAAATCAACAGATTTCAATGATGAACGTTTACTAGCATCACCAAACCGCAAGCGCGTTGCGTTCAATCAAAGTTTGGTGGAAAACGATGGCTTACTCATCAATGCATTAAGTAAGCGAAAAAACATCTCGTACGATAAAGCTCTGCACGAAGTAGAAATCTTCGTCAAATTCCTCAATGATCGCCTGGCTAAGTACAAGAACTATGAGTTCAAGCACTTAGGTTCCTTATATCAGAACAAGGAAAATAAACTCATTTTTGTTGCCTACGACGGTACAAATTTTCATAAGAAGTCCTTTGGCTTAGGTGAAGTAAAAGTTCGTAGGTTGTCAAGTGCACCGGAGCAAAAGCCGGTTGTAGTTGCGGCTGAAGCTAAAATTGTTCCACTGGAGCCGGCAACTAAAACACGAAGGTTCTATATCCCGCAGATCGCTGCGTCATTGGCTATCGTCTCTGTGTTTGCCATCATGATATGGCAAATACTTCATACCAATGTCAAAGATCAATTAGCGGAAGATCAAGCTTCAGGCATTACGACGGAACAGACTGCCGGCATAATTCCCGACGATTCATCACAAGAGACCGTAACGGAAGCTCCTGCTGACACCATTGTTATTCCATTTGATGAAGCAACGGTTGCCGATGAAATCGATTACACAGATGTTACCGACGAAGTAATCGAACCAAAGTCTCCAAAATCTGAAGAGAAAGAAACAAAGCAGGTTGTTAAACCTGCCGAAAATAAATCGTCAGCTCGGACCGTAAAAAAGGTGCAAAAAAACAACACACCTAAAACTCGTCCGGCCACGAAGAAGGTTTCAAAAACGGTAAAAACCACTCAACCCCAAAAGACGGTTGAACCCAAACCTTATGTCAGCACCATCGAAGAAGATAAAGTTGCTTCTGCAATCAAGCGGGATTTAAAGCCATTCCGAGAAACGTATCACTACGTCGTGGTTGCGAAAAACGCTGATTCCAAAACTGTTTCAAAACTGTCAAAACGCATGCAAAAGCGTGCATACGATGTATATGAGAAAGAGCATGAAGGCAATACATACTTGTGCCTAGATCGCTTTATCTCGCGAAAAAATGCGAAAGACTTCCTTTATCTCGTTAAGAAGTATGACGATCGTAATGCTTACATCGTTTCCATTGAAGAATAAAAACTACTTTAAACAATAGCACTCTATGAATTCTATCTTGTTGCAAGTTGCCGGAGAGATGGCCACAGACACTACCGGGCAAATGGTTGTAGAAACCGAAGAGCAAATGAACGTACTCGACATTGCACTGAACGGTGGCATCATGTTGATTCCAATCGTTATTCTGAGCATTATCGCCATTTACCTTTTGGTTGAACGCTATCTAACCATTAAGAAAGCACGAGAATACGACCCAATCTTTATGAAGCGCATTAAAGACATGGTAAAGGAAGGAAACATCAAAGGGGCTCAAAGCCTTTGTGAAGCAACCAATACCCCAATTGCTCGAATGTTAGAGAAAGGGCTTTCAAGAATTGGAAAACCTCTTGAAGATGTGCAGGTAGCTGTTCAAAACGTTGGTAACCTCGAAGTTTCAAAACTTGAGAAAGGAATGCCGCTATTGGCAACGATATCAGGAGCTGCTCCGATGATTGGTTTCTTGGGAACCGTTACCGGAATGATTAAAACCTTTTATACGCTTTCTCAAAATGCTGAAGGCATACAGGTGGGATCACTATCCGGCGGTATTTATGAAGCCATGGTAACTACGGTAGGTGGTCTTATCGTAGGGATAATTGCATACATCAGCTACAACTCACTTACGGCAATGATCGATAAAGTGATATACCGAATGGAAGCCACATCAATGGAATTCCTTGATATCTTGCACGAACCTGCGTCTTAAGACGTTAATTAAGAAGCAGTTGATATGAAATTAAAACGCAGAAATAAGATTGGAGCAGAGTTTAATATGTCGTCTATGACGGATATTATCTTCTTGCTACTCATCTTCTTTATTATAACGTCGAAGTTTACACCCGAACCTATTTTGAAGGTCTTGCTTCCAAAAGGTGCGGAGACCAATACGGTAAAGCAAAACATCCATGTAACGGTGTCGGAAAACTTACAATATGCCGTTGAAGGACAAATAGTTCCGTTTGAGCGTTTACCTGAGAGCCTTGATGTAGCATTAATCCAAAATCCAGGTGCAACAGTTTCCATTCACGGAGACAAACGAGTGAATTATGAAAAGGTAATGGATCTCGTTTATATGGTGAATGAGTTAGGCGGTAAACCCGTACTGGCATTGAAACCGGTACCTATAAACAAATAAGATTATGGACCTGAGTAAAG
>CAJXLR010000234.1 GCA_913056425.1 uncultured Bacteroidota bacterium | reverse complement strand
ATTGTGAAGAAATCTGCCCCTACATGAGAGACCAGAAACGTCAATTTGTAGGCGTCCACCGTAATTTCGTTGATAACCAAGCCTTTCGAAAAGCAGTCTTTCCACCATCTCCATTGCTCGGGAGTTGGATTTGCCGGGAGCTGAGGCGGTTTAAACTTCATTCCAACGTCTAGTAAAATTGATGTATAAAACGGGCTTCCAAGTAAAGCTTTTACTAGACGTTGTTTCTGAAAAACACAAGACATATTCATAAGAATATTAAACAGAATATATAACAGTTTATTAGTTCATAACATGACATTCTCCCCCACTATTGTTGGTCATCATAACGCCAAACAATCTCGTCTTCGTGATAGTCTTCGCTGATAGCTTGACTGTCAACAAATGAACCAAATCGCGAGGGCTTCTGTATTAACCGCTTACTGCGTCGCAAGGGCTCATTTTCGACGGGTACGGTACGTTCAGGCGAAGCTGGAGCAGGATCAGAAATAACTGGACATGGAATGTCTGGAATAATTTCGGTGTCGTTGACAGGCGCGTGCTGACTTGCATCAGAACCGAAGGGATCGTTATCTTCACCTGGACATTCACCTTCTTGCAAAGGGCGACGAGGATTAGGAACTATACTTCCCCGAGATACCTTTGATGATGAGATGGTATCCACCACGCCCTTACGATTTGCTACCTTGATGAATTGGTCATTTATTACTTCCACAACTTGGGCCGGATGAACAAGCGGATCATCCTTGTTTCTAACAACGTTCTTCACATATACAGGATTGCCAGGAGCCATCCAATGAGGAATAGTATATTTCGTGGGTGTACGCCGCTGAAAGTTGAAGAACCGATCATGTGGGGTTTCTTTAGTGGCTGTGCAGATGAGAGTGCGAATCGATGCCAGTACATCAGGCAAAACATCTTCCCATTTATCTTCTGATAAATTGCGCGAATGTAGCGTACAAACTACTGCTTTCCAAATGGTACCATTAAAACGTTCGCATTGACCATTGCCTTTAGGGTTATATGGCGTAGTCCTTGAATGAGCAATTCCCACAGTATGGCAAAAAATGTCAAATTCGTTAGACATGAACTGAGTACCTCTATCTGAATGAATAAAGGCAGGAGTCCCACAAAACGAAAAAATCGACTTCAGGGAATTTATAACGGATCGCGCGCTTATGTCCTTGATAGGTACCGCAAAGGGGAAGCGACTGTACTCATCTATGACTGTCAATAAATAGCGATTACCAGTTCGGGAAGGGCATTTAGGGCCAACGATATCGATGCTGATTCGTTCAAAAGGTCTAGTCGCCTTAATGATATGAGACTTGTCGGGCCGAAAAAATCTGGGTTTCCACTCTAAACATGTCTGGCACGTTGAAATACATCGTCGCACTTCGTCTAGAGAAAAAGGCAGCTTGTGTCGATTGATATAATCCCAGAGCCGCGTAACTCCAGGATGGCAGAGCAATCGATGAAGGGTGTCTACAGATTGCGGAAAAGAGACTGTTGCAATGCGAGAGAGAGCATCGGCTGCAACGTTTTCCGAACCTTTCTTGTATACGATGCCGTAAGAAAGGGTAGAGAGTTCCAACCGCCATCGCATCAGTTTATCGTTTTTTATTTTTCATTTGTCACGAGAGAAGATAAACGAAACTGATTTCTGATCTGTTTGAATTATCGTGTAGAACGATCTCATGAAATGCAACCATTTACGACTGCATTCTACAATCGCCATTGCTTCTCGCTCTACTGCGGACTGCTTCCGTTCACCTGGAGAAAGCGATCGTGAGAAGAATGCAATGGGCTGCGAGTTCTGAGTAAGGGTGCCTCCGATAGCAGTTCCCGACGCATCTGTAGTCATCACCAGGGGAATGCCAGGACGAGGAATAGCCAATACAGCTTTTGATACATCCTCTTTGAGAGAATCAATTGCTCGACAAGTGGAGCTACAGAGTGGAAATCTACAGTTGTTAAAGGCATCAAGGAGAGGTCGCATTTTATCTGAATAATTCTGCACCCATTTTGCGTTATAAGCAAAAAACCCAATGAGTCGATGCAGTTCATCTTTCGTTTTTGGTGTCGGATACTCTAATAAGGTCTTCAGTCTGTCAGGATCAGGTCTTTTTGTGCCATTTTCTAAGATGTGACCGAGAAGAGAGATCTTTTTTACTCGAAAGAGACATTTGTCCTTATTCAGAGTTATTCCATACCTTTGTGTCATAGACAGAAACTTATCTAAGTTACGGTCATGTTCCTCAAGAGTTGCGCCAGATATTATCACATCATCCAAGTACGCGCGGGTTTTACTGAGTTCCTCGCTCTTTATGAGGGAATCCATAACTCGCTGAAACACGGGGACCGCATTCGTAAGACCAAAGGCAAGCCTTGTAAATTCGTACAACGCTCCATTAGCTTCAAATGCAGTGAAAGGCCTATCACACGTCCGTAGTGGCACTTGATGGTACGCTGATTTCAAATCCACACGCGAGAAGTAGTAATCTTTTGCGGCGCCATCCAGAATGTCCTCGACATCAGGAAAGGGATACCCATCAAGTTCTGTATATTTATTAATTGTTTCCGAGTAATCAATGACCATACGAGGCTTTGAATTTCGCCGGACAACGAAAGCCTGAGCACGCCAAGGAGAAGAAGAAGGCTCAATAATACCAGCGTCCAAAAGGCGAGTTATTTCCGAGGTCAGATACTGTTTATTTTCAGGACTGACATACCTTGATTTGGCAGCGACGGGTTTTGCCTTTTCTTTTGTGATATCAGAAAAGACAACTGGCGGTTCGATGTTCAGAGACGGGAAAACCGCGGCGGCATGCGATGCTCTGGATCCACTAGAGAAACTCACAGGTGAACGATTGCCATTGGTTTTGAGATGTACCGCGGCATGCTTTCCCAATAAGTCCATTCCAATGATTACATCAGCAACGAGATTTCTCGCAACTTTCAATCTGGTTTGGTATGTCTCAGAGTTAACTCTCATGGTGACGTCTATGTACCCTATTATTGGCAAGGGTTTCTGATTAGCTAATCGAGTAGTAGAGCTCTCTTTTGTAATAGCAACATCACATTGTGAAGCTGCGTCCAGTGAGATGAACGACTCCGATGCTCCAGAATCAACAAGCCCAAGAAAGTCCTTTTTCCCAATTTTAACTGACGCATAGAAAGCTGCGGGTTTGTTTCCAGTAGCAAGGAGTACAGATGACACTGTTGATGTCGCTGACTCATCTTCAAGCTCACTAGAGAGAGCAGAAAGTTGACTACGGCATGCAACCGCCCAGTGCCCCTTCTTCTGGCACTTATGACACGCATCATTGCGCGCAGGACAATTCCGGCGAGGGTGGCCCCGAAGACCACAGAACTGGCATTTGTTCTTCGATCTCCCTTCCTGAGCATTGCTGTTCCCTGTTTTCCCGGTTGCGCATAGACTAGAGTTGTCGACAGAAGTTGATTCAGTCATTGGAACGTCATTACCACGAAAATTCTTAGTATAATCAGATGAAAGCTCAATTGCGCTAGCAAGTGAAATACAGTTTTCGAGGTTCGCTTCATCATCACTTTGTTCAAGCAAACGCATTCGAATGACGTCCGATTTAACACCAGCAACCAGGGCATCTCGTAGTAAAAGTTGTTGATGTTCCTGAATAGTAACAGCCTTGCATTCACATTTTTGAAGTAGGATCTTCAATCGGTTGATAAAGTCTGATACTGATTCGTCCGACTTCTGTCTACAAGAGAGCAACTGATGGCGAGCATAGATTATTCGTGTAGGCTTTTTGAAATGTTTATCAAGAATCCCAATTGCTTCGTCGTAGGATGTCGCACTTTCGAGGATTGTGAAGAAATCTGCCCCTACATGAGAGACCAGAAACGTTCATTTGTAGGCGTCCACCGTAATTTCGTTGATAACCAAGCCTTTCGAAAAGCAGTCTTTCCACCATCTCCATTGTTCGGGAG
>CAJXLR010000233.1 GCA_913056425.1 uncultured Bacteroidota bacterium | reverse complement strand
GGGTGTTGTGACCGACCTCGCGGGATTTGTTGCCGCAACCTTTAAACGGGGCGTGCGTTTTAACAGTATTCCTACAAGCTTAATGGCTATGGTGGATGCTGCCCACGGAGGTAAAACAGGTATCAACCTAAACGAACACAAGAACTTTCTGGGACAATTCTATAAACCTGAATATATATATATATGTACTCGGTTTCTAGAATCACTTCCTTCACCTGAACTGCAATCCGGTTTTGCCGAAGTACTCAAACACGGACTTGCCCTGTCCCAAGATTATTGGCGAGAAGTACGAACAATCGATCCATTGCAAACTCCTAGTGCGGACTGGCTGCCTATCATACGCTGTAGCATCGAACTAAAAACGAACATCGTGGAACAAGACTTCAAGGAGTCCGGCGTTCGTAAAAAACTCAACTTTGGTCATACGGTTGGTCACGCCATCGAATCTCACCTTCTTTATAAAGGTGTAGATACCCGACATGGACACTGTGTAGCCGCCGGCATGATTGTAGAATCTCACATTTCCAAACAGCAAGGTTTAATTACAGCAAGTGATTTTGAAGAAATCGAACGCACAATCTTTGCAACATTCCCAAAACTACCATTGTCAGTTGCCGACTCTGATGACGTTCTACGTTTGATGCAGTACGATAAAAAGAATGTGAATACATCGATAAACTTTTGTTTGCTGTCCGGTATTGGTTCTTCGGTCATAGATCAACAAGTAGAGAAAACAACCATTGAGCAAGCACTGGGTTATTATATAAACTCATGACCATTTGTTTAACGTCATCCGAAGTCCTTGCACATCCAAGGATCACTGTGCCGCTCTCCAAGAGCATCACCAATCGCGCGTTGATCTTAGCTCACCTATACAATAAATCATTGCCGGCGCATTTGTCGGAATCCAGCGACAGTATAGCTTTGCGAAAGCAGCTAGAACTCCATCAAACCGGCACAAGCCGGTTTCACATCGAAGAAGGCGGCACCAGCCTGCGCTTTCTCGTTGCCTTTTTAGCTGTAACGTGTAAGCAAGAAACGGTTATTACCATGGGTAAGGCTATTGCCAACCGCCCGCATAACGACTTAATTGATGCGCTTAATACTGCAGGTTTCAATGTTTCCAGGAACAATCACACCATACGTATACTTCCAAGCTCGGAGGTTTTGGCGGATGTATGGCCTGTACATGCGTCTACGTCAAGTCAGTTCGCAACAGCGCTAGCACTGATAGCTCCGGCTATTGAAAAGCCCATTCAAATAGAGCTGGTAGGCGACATTGTTTCGGTATCGTATTTGGATATGACCTTAACCCAAATGCAACAAGCCGGGTTTGGTGTGAACCGTTCCGAAACTACCATTACGTGTAATCCTCACAGAACCAAAACACAGGTAATACCTGTAATTGAATCGGATTGGAGCAGTGCTTCGTACTTTGTTGCGTGGTCGGTGGTTGCCGGACAAGCTTTAACCATTGATAAACTGACAAGCCACAGCCTTCAGCCCGATCAGCAGATTATCCAAACAGCCATGGCGCTCGGGGCAGATGTCTCCTTTACGGACAATGGATTAAGTGTTGTGCCGGGAGAACCACAGATTAACTCTCTTTCGCGTGACTACACGGATTGTCCGGATATCGCCATGACGGAATACGTAATGTGTCGGTTACTCAATGTAGACCTGAACGCTTCCGGAATTGATCACCTCAAACATAAGGAGAGTAACCGCTGGGAGATTATTCAGCGACTCATGGATGATTTTGAAAGCGGGATTAACGAGTTTGACACATACAACGATCACCGCATGGCCATGTGCATGGCACTGTGTTGCTCGGTTCGTCCGATTTGCATTCACAACCCGGAAGTGGTTTCCAAATCATTTCCCGATTTTTGGAAACAATTCAAGAAACTAGGTGTCGATATAACGGATGGGAAGTAACACGATAGGAAAACGATTTTCAGTAACGTCGTTTGGCGAGTCGCACGGCAAACACATCGGTGTGGTGATTGATGGGTTCCCGGCCAACGTAAAAATCGATGAAGATTTTATTCAAGCTGCGTTAGATCGCCGTCGTCCCGGACAAAGCGCCTTAACTACACAACGAAATGAATCGGACCGAATGGAAATCACCACCGGAGTCTTCGAAGGGAAGTCTACCGGCGCTCCGATAACCATCCTCATCCCGAACAAAGATCAACGCCCGGAAGATTATGACCATTTGAAGGAGGTTTACCGACCGTCACACGCAGATTACACCTACGAAAAAAAGTATGGCCATCGCGATCATACCGGAGGAGGACGATCATCTGCGCGTGTAACCGCAGGTTGGGTAGCGGCGGGTGCCTTGGCAGAAACATATCTGATAGATCAATATAATATTGAATTATCGGCCTGGGTGAGTCAGGTATATGATGTTCAATTCACGGAACGCAAACCTTTTGGTCGGACTGAAATTGACGCGTCCATTGTTCGATGTCCGAATGCAGAAGCATCCGACAAGATGGAAGCCGCCATACAAATGGCCAAAGAAGAAGGTGATAGCTTGGGCGGAATTGTCTCTTGCTACATCAGAAATTTTCCGGTAGGAATTGGCAATCCGGTTTTCGAAAAGCTCAATGCACAGCTGGCGCACGCCATGTTCTCCATAAACGCGGTAAAAGGATTCCAGCTGGGGAGCGGGTTTGACTCTGTGAAGTACAAAGGCAGTGAGTTGAACGATTCCTGGGAAGATCAATCTGGTGAAACATCCACATCCACCAACAACTCCGGAGGAATTCAAGGTGGAATTAGTAACGGTCAGGACATCTACTTTGATGTGGCGTTTAAACCCACAGCTACCATTGGCAAGTCGCAACAAACCATCAACAAAGAAGGTGAGAACATCGATTTTGCAGCTAGCGGTCGCCATGATCCATGTGTGGTGCCACGCGCCGTAACTATTGTAGAGGCAATGGCGGCGATTGTGTTGCTGGATCAAATTCTGGCTTAGGCATCTGATATTTTCTTCTATTTTCGGACCATGAAACGATTGGCGCTCCACTGGCAAGTGATCATTGCATTGATTTTGGGTTTGGTGTATTCCTACATCGCAGTTGTAACCAACTCAACATCCTTCCCGATTAACGAATTCACCAAGGATTTCATCTCGCCTTTTGGTAAGATATTTATCAACCTACTCAAAATGATAGCCGTGCCGTTGGTATTGTTTTCTATCATTTCCGGAATTGTAAATCTCAAAGATGTAAAGAAACTGGGGCGGATTGGAACAAAGACACTCCTCATTTATGTAGGTACCACCATGTTCGCCGTAACTGTGGGATTGCTCGTGGTAAACATTTGGAAGCCCGGGAGCCTCGTACATGAAGACCTCCGGATTGAAAAACGAATTGAATACGAGATATGGCGTAATGCGGATAGTGATATCCCACGTCTTGATTCCATTTGTGCGGTTTGTGAATATCCGGAAATAGCTGCCTACGTCAGTGCCGCCTCGACTCGATTTGCGGTAGATGACGACGTAAAGAAAAAGATGGAAGCAGCGGCAGAGAGTAAAGACAAGGGCCCGCTCTACCCTATTGTAGACGCCGTGCCGAATAACATTTTCGACGCCATGGCCCGCAACAAAATGTTGCAAATCATCTTCTTTGCCATCTTCTTTGGCGTTGTATTGATTCAACTTCCAACCGAAAAGGCAAAAGTGATGATTGGGCTAGTAGATAGTGCCAACATGATTTTTGTTCGAATGGTGGAAATTGTGATGATCGCCATGCCGTTCTTCGTATTCGCTCTAATGGCTGGGACGCTGGTGGATCTTGCCGGCGACAACGTAAATAAACTAATCGACCTGCTGAATTATCTGTTGAACTACAGCGGTACTGTGGTGGCGGGACTTCTATTCCTAGCCGTCTTCTTTTACCCTACCCTTGCGAAAGTCGTTGGTAAGATGAGTTATCAGAAATTCTTTAGTGGTATT
>CAJXLR010000232.1 GCA_913056425.1 uncultured Bacteroidota bacterium | reverse complement strand
TGCTCATGGATTCGTTAAAGAATGCGGAAGACGACATGGCTTACCGTCAGTTGAATGAGGCGATGAACGAATCGAACTACATGCTCGTGAATACTGAGAAGTTCCTCAACAATGAAGACAACGATATTTCAGAAGAACAAAAGAATGAAGTTCGAAGATTTATGGAAGCTTTGAGGATGAGTTTTGAGACTAAAGATAAGGATGCAATCCAGCGTGCTCAGGACGATTTGAATGAATATACCAAACCTTTTGCGGAGAGTTTAATGGACAAGTCTATAGGAAAAGCTTTACGCGGAAAGGATATAGGTTGATAAACGAAATGTAGATTCGCAACGTTAATGTCTTGAAATGAGAACCTGGTTTAGTTTTATCGCAATCATTTTGATGGCCGTCAGTGGTTATTCGCAACCGTTCCCAAAGTCGTCGAAGACAAAGGTGGGGATGACTGCGGGACTGGTTACTAGTCAGATTTTTGGGACAGAATTGGAAAACCCTGGGTTAAAGACATCCATGACTGTCGGCGCTTACTATCGCTATAAGCTATCGAAGAAAACCAATTTAGGGGCTGAGTTAACTGCCTCTTTTCGAGGATCAAATTTCGACAACGGAATAACCGACGCATACAGTGCAGTTAAGTTCATTTATCTCGACTTGCCAATCAACTTGATGATTGAAGCAAAATCAGGAGAGCAACCTCAGTTTGTGACATTGGGCTTGGAGCCGGCTTATCAACTACAATCTGAGATATTCGTAAAACCTAACGACTTGGTGGCAAGTTATCGAAATGAGTACTTCAAACGCTTCGATGTTGCAGCTGTAATAGGATATCACTTCGATTTCTATTACTTTGGGCTGCGACCGTCGCTTAGAATTGGGCTGCTTGATATTAACGATAACCTCGTTCTGGAAAATGTCAACCCGGCTACCGGAAAAGGTGGAACGATAAAGAATGCGGCGTTTGATATCCGATTTTATTTCTAATGAAGAAGGCAATTTTTGGCATTTTGGGAGTTGTTGCAGTGATGCTTGTTTTGAGCGCACATGAGTCAGCAAACAGTGAAGAGCAACAATCATATGACGAGGCAACCGATGAATTTGCAGCAAAATATCGCATAGCTATGCCTCCGATTCCGGATACCATAATGCTTTGCGGCGAACTGGTACCGCAAGAGCAATGGGCAGTACGTGAGCGTTTAGAGCGCGAGGTGTTAAGCAACACGTACTGGCAGTCCAACACCTTACTTCTACTCAAGAGAAGTGGTAAGTACTTTCCGTTAATCGAACGTGTTTTACGCGAAGAAGGAGTACCCGATGATTTTAAGTACCTGGCAGTTGCTGAGAGTGGGTTAATGCCTGCAGTATCGCCGGCAGGTGCGCGTGGTATTTGGCAGTTTATGAAGAGCACCGGAACATCTTATGGACTGACCATTACATCTGAAGTGGATGAGCGATACCACGTGGAGAAAGCAACCCGAGCCGCATGTAAATATCTGAAAAAAGCAAAGGCGGAGTTGAATTCATGGACGCTTGCAGCGGCCGCTTATAACAGAGGCTTGAATGGGATTCGACGTGATTTAGCAAATCAGAAAGTAGATAATTACTACGATTTGTACTTGAATACGGAAACCAGCAGGTATGTGTTCAGAATAATTGCGTTCAAGTTGCTTTTCGAGAATCCGAATGGATTTGGTTTCGTTCTTAACGAGTCTCAGTATTACACTCCAATTACAACAAAGAGCTTGGATGTCGACACAACAATCATGGACTTGGCGGGATTTGCCAAGTTGAATGGTACAACATATAAAGAGCTTAAGCTTCTAAATCCGTGGCTTCGCGACGACCACTTAATGGTTCGGACGGGTGAGAAATATGTGTTGGAAGTCCCCAACTAAAGACGTTAACCGTTGACATTAACCATTAACAGACGTTGACTATGACCATGGCTTTGTTCCTTTGAACATATTTGTGGCTAGCTCTGTATTTGAACATTGGGCGTTGGATGTTCGACATTGAGCATTCGTCACTGGACATTGAACTCATAGATTTCTTCGTCCTCGAAGTATTCAATGATTTGTTGTCGCAGTAGAGTTTCCTGTTCAAAGACATCAACAAATGGGAGGTCTTCAACTTTTTTCCATTCCGGCCAACCTTTCGAGTTAACCCCTGCCAGTTCATAGTACCCAGCTTTAGAGAAAAGTCGGCAGACGGCAATGTGCATGAGTCGCACTTTTTCCTCTTTGGTAAACTTGGTTTTTAGACTGCCTAACTCACGAATACCTATCACGAGTAGGATGGCATTCATATCCAGTTTCTTACCAAACTGCTCCTCTAACTGCTCGAGGATGTACTTCCACTTGTCCTTGTTTGTCACGTGGCGAAGGTAGTGAGAAAGAGCTTGTGTTACACTAGCGAGTGACCGCGAATATCTTGGGTATAGACATAAAAAAACCCAGTCGAAGTGACCGGGTTTCTTAGTTGCGGGAACAGGATCCAGACGATAAATGTCCGGACAGATTTGACTGCTTCCTGCATTAGCGTTGAATCTGCTCGAACCTGTGTCCGCCATCTGGCGGATATGAGCCCGACTAAAATCTAGGCATAAAAAAACCTAGTCGTTCTGACCAGGTTTCTTAGTTGCGGGAACAGGACTCGAACCTGTGACCTTCGGGTTATGAGCCCGACGAGCTACCACTGCTCCATCCCGCGGTATATTTTTATTGGTGCGTTGCACCATTTTGTTCTGTCTTTCTCGAACCTGTGTCCGCCAATTGGCGGATATGAGCCCGACGAGCTACCACTGCTCCATCCCGCGATTTAGGGCTGCAAAGATAAGGTGGATTTTTGAATTGCGAAATTGTTAACGAGAAAAATTGAGATAAACGGTTAACCGTTTACATAAACCATTAACCGCATTGAATCATTAGTCTATTCCAAAACTTCACAAAATGAACATTCATCATTGGCTATTGGAAATTGCCTCTGCGCCCATTGAATCATTGAATCATTGACCGACCTTTGCATCAATGGAAATCACAAAAGCAGGATTCATCAGTATCATTGGGAAGCCAAACGCCGGTAAATCAACCCTATTAAATTCCATACTCGGAATGAAGCTGGCAATCACCAATTCTAAGGCACAAACAACCCGCCATAGAATTATGGGTATTCATCACCACAACGATTGTCAGATGGTTTTTTCGGACACCCCAGGAATTATCAATCCAGCCTACAAGCTCCAAGAGGAGATGATGCATGCGGTTAAAGAAAGTATTCACGATGCCGATGTAATCGTTGTACTGATTGATCTCACCAGCCCAAAGCTTCATGAAGATGTGATCGAACAAATAAATAAAGCTCAATGCCCAAAGATTGTGGCCATCAATAAAATGGATGAAGGCGGGCAAGAAAAGGTTGCAGAGCTTATGGAGGAATATGGCAGCCTCATATTACACGATCATATTTTGCCGTTATCTGCACTGCACAAGTTTAATGTAGACAACCTGCTTGACATGATTTATGAGCATTGTCCGGAACACCCGGCCTATTTCCCGGAAGACCAACTCACCGATCGTGACGAACGTTTCTTCGTAGCTGAAATGGTTCGTGAGAAGATTTTAACTCATTACCAACAAGAAATTCCATATAGCATTGAAGTAGTTGTGGAAGCTTGGAAGGACAAACCCAACATCACCAAAATTGACGCAGTCATCTATTGTGAACGCGATTCACAGAAGGTTATTCTGATTGGTAAAAAAGGACTCGGGCTCAAACGTATTGGCACAGAAGCACGCAGAGATATTGAACGTTTCCTTGATCGCAAAGTGTATTTAGACCTGTTTGTAAAGGTGCGTGAGAAATGGCGTAACGATGAGAAACAGTTGAAGCGTTTCGGATATAATAGAGAGTAGGAGTTTGCCATTGGCAAAACAATGCGAGAGTGCTTGAATGATTTAATGACTGGGTGACTGAATGATTGAATG
>CAJXLR010000231.1 GCA_913056425.1 uncultured Bacteroidota bacterium | reverse complement strand
CGTCTTCGTGGCTTAATTAAAGTGAATCAAAATGCTTATACGGATTAGGTTACCGTCTGGCCGTCATTCAGCGTATGATACGAATAAAATTGGATGGATCGAAATAATGAACGGGTGCACCAAAATAGTTGTTATGCTTTGTTATGGTACCATTGTTTAGATACAACACATTAACACAGCAGAGAGCGAGAGGATATGGAAAGATAGAAAAATGAATCGCAGCAGTTCTAATACTTGGGGGGGCAACGATAGAAAGAATAACAACGGCCTTGCGCCCCGCATCAATAATAGCGGCATGACTGCCAATGAGAAGGACTATAACGTCCAGCCAGGCGGATATCACGATTATAATGGTGTCGGCGATGCCTCAAGACGAGGGAGGGAACGGGACAAGGAAGGAACTAACGACAGCAGGAAAAGAGACGCTCCGATTGCTGCTGCTGCTGCTGCTGCTGCTCCGGCTACCGCTCCCTACCAACGGAATAACGACTCACAGAAGAAACTAAAAATCCATCAAATCCGTCCATGTGACGCCTTGACCCCAGAACAGAACCAGTACCGCCAACTTGTCGCATCACAGCTTCGAGACGGTGAGAATGTGGAGTGGATTCATCTGCAGGCATTTAAACATCCAGAAGGATGGGACAAAAAGAAGGCACTTGCGGCAGAGTATAGCAAAAAACGTGTACTGGAAGAATTAAAGAAGATAACTCCGGGGACTTCTTACAGCTACAGTGACGATGATGGGTCAGACTCAGAAATCTCGTATGTGGGGAACAAACCGGTGCGAACGCCGGGGACACTAAATGACTTGGAAAATAAGTTCTTTGAATCACTTCCCAAGTGTACCATGATGATGTTGGGTTTTGATATTGGTGACAAAGGTGAGGAATGCACTTGTTTATGACACTTAATTTGATGTGCTAGAGTTCCAATTGATAACGTCACCATATAATATGAATATCATGACAACAATCAACAGTAAAAAACGAACGAAACTGCTGGTGAGTGAACTACATTATGAGACTTAACTTCAGCGTAACCTCTATTCATCATGATATGCCGATTGCTGACTTCATATATGCAAATTCTTACAGGTGCCCATGCTGCAAACAGAACGCAAACTGGCGCAAGCAATATGGATTAGAAAACCTAATTGACAAAGACATTGTTTGTGAGAATTTTAGAGCAAAAGCCCCTCGAGACTTAATCCAACACTTGAGGGACGTGGGTGGTGTCTATTGCAAGAAATCAGGGCAAGTCCATATGAAGTGCAAATTTCATTATGGAGCTAGAATGTTTCTTGACTATTTATATTATAATTAGATGTGGTAAAGTTTCCAATCTTATATTACGGTGCTACATGCATTTATTTCATTAACAATTAGTACGAACACCTCTTACATTTGATCTGATCAAGAGGAATGCGTTCTAGGATCCGTATCCTCTCGCTGCATTCATCACTGCTTAACATGATAGAATAGCAAAGTTTAGACGAACAGGAATTAGTTTCAGCTAAAATAATCGTTCCTGTCATCTCATCTCTCTGGGTGAACGAGGACGGAGAGTAATAAATTTGGGTGTTTGGGGCGTACGCCAGTTGATTGATATTGTACCAGCATGTCGAACCATCATTCAGATACACCTCAAAAAGCACTTCATTTGATGGTAGGTTTAAAAATGCACCTACGACTTTACCGCAAATACAAGTTTGGCATCCTTTTGTATATCGAAAATCTAGTGATACTTCACAACCGATAGGAAAAGGTAGGAGATTTAATTGAGTTTCATCCAACGGCAAGAGATTATTTCTAATAACACAACGTGATCCATTCGTTGAGGAGATTTGTTGTATGCAGTCACGAGAAGAAGCCATTACCTAGGACGCCAACGCTTTTAAATTGTCGGTTGTTCCTATCTATGAGGGAATGGGAATGAGGAGCAACCGCTGATCAAAAGTTAGGGCACCATCACCATACTCACTCATCTCTCATCTGATACAACTGCCGACTTGAGAGAGAGAAACGAACGTCAGACTAGCGTAAGAGCACTGGTGACGTGATGAGGAATGTCAAAGAAGTTCTATGAAGCAGATTTACTCGTGGAATGTAACAAACATCAGAAGTGACACATCACTGGAGAAGCTTCTTGACAACTTGTGACACGAGATGATGTCAAGCTGCGACATGTGAGCTTTCAGAAGATCTTGGTTGACATCTTGCATCATCTTTTCGCGGCGGTGCTCTTGCAAAAGCCATTATCTAGCTTTCGGCCGCATCGATTGTGTATTGTATCACAGAGATGTGGATGGACTAAGGAAACTACAACAATGTTCATTGCTATATCTTAAAACAAACAATTTTCTAAAAAGAGAAACACGTCAAACATCAACTCGATACCTTCAATCAAACTGATCAAGCATGGTCACGGAAATGCGTACAATTAGTCTTTCGCAAGGCCGTCGTCTGGGATTTGGTATCATGAAGAGGAACTCGCAATGTGTCGTTGCTACCAAAGATAACTTAAAAGCTCCTGTCGAAATAGGCGATACCATAATCTCTCTCAATGGGATCCCTTTGAGCCAAGTCCACGGGGGATTAGATGCATGGGTGACCCTGTTCTCGGCATTTGCACATGACGCTAGAACAATTGTGGTGCACCGCGCTCCTAAAAAAAAACAGCCATCTTTTGACTCTAGAGAGACGAAGAAGAAAGTGAAGAAGGGTAGAGAGGCGAAGAAAGCGAAGAAGGATGAAATCACGAGCGGTAATGATGAATATATTGACTTATTGAATACTCTCATCGATCAATCAGAGATAGTTGCTTCATTGAGGAGTGAGAACAAAGCGAAGAACAAACAGATCTCTGAATTGGAATCGGCAGTTAGGGGATCCGTGGAGCAGTTACCGATTGTCTTGACGGGGGATGGCGAATCTGAACAATCGGCCAAACGTCCTCGTAATGAAAGGCCGGCTACCAAAAGCAATCTGAGCATTATACATGAACAGAACCAAAAAATCATTGAGGTGAAGATGGAGAAGAATGTCGCTGAGGCGAACTTAAAAGCGGTTAACGAAGAGAAAAACTCCACAGAAGCTGAGCTGGAAGACACTAGAGAAGATTTGGACATTGCGAACGAGACGGTGCAGCAGCAGGCGCTCGCCACAGATATTTGGCAGAGAAAGTTTGATGAGCTTGCTGCTCTGAGTGCTGGTAAAGTGGATGGAGCAGCTGTGGCTGCGATCCGTGACCGATCTCTTTGTGAATATAAAAATAAGCTCCTATAAAAATATAAGTGTCAGTAACTATTACCAATGAAGGAACTTGTTGATGCCATAAATAATGTTATAATTTATCATATCGACAATAGATCCCATTAAGCACTGCACTTGTAAGACAGGATCTTCGGAATGCCTTGTACAAATTTGTAGATGGCATTTAATGCACTGTCTTCTCCATGCATGGCTTCTATCAGTGTGGGAAATACTGACGCCGGTAATCCCCTTAGTTCCGAGACGTCGAAATCCTCAGAAAAGTAGAAACGAAATATTTTCATTCTAACGACTTTGTTCTTGTCTTCGGTCAAGTTGAAAGCCAAGAGTGTAGATATATCTTTCCAAACGAGCGCTGTAGTTTCATTGCGATCTGTCAAATGCAGGATGTGATTGGAATTGATAACACTTGCAATGCTCTTTGTGTCGCAAAGTACATCAAGGAGGAATGTGAGGTCTGCATCGATGATTGTTAAGATTGTTACAGTTGCGTTGTTTTTCAATCCTCTTGCAAGAATTTGGAGACTTCTGGTATCGAATGTAGAGTGCCTTTGTGTCCTTAGGTAGAGATGCTGTAACTTTATGGAGGGACGTTGTAGAAATTCAGCCATCACATTGAAAGCCTCATCCCCGAAATTGCAAGCCCAAGACATGTACCTTACATTCCTACATGCAAAGAGTACTTTTTGGAATCGTAAGTAATGCACAACATG
>CAJXLR010000230.1 GCA_913056425.1 uncultured Bacteroidota bacterium | reverse complement strand
TCCTCAGGAAACGGTAAACAGAGCAATTGAATATGGTTTAGATTTATTATGCAGGTTGTAAGCGTCGATACTCACTCGTTATTCCAGTCGTTCCTGGATGTCCCAAAACTTATCTATCGGGATGATGAGAACTACGTTCCTCATATCCGACAGGAGATCGAGAAAGCGCTCTGGAACAAAGGTGACAAGGTGGGCCTGTGGATGGTGGAACACAACGGCGACTATGTGGGCCGGATTGCCGCGTTTGTGAACAAAGGGAATAAAGGAGGACTCGGCTTTTTCGAGTCCATCAACAACAAAGAGGTGGCACACATACTTTTTGACACGGGCATCCAGTGGTTAAATACTCGTTCCTTAACAGAAGTTGAGGTACCCGTAAACTTTGGCGAACGCGACAAATTCTGGGGTCTTTTGGTAAAAGGATTTGATTCGCCAAGTTACCAAGAGAACTATAATCCACCCTACTATAAAGACCTGATTGAGTCTTATGGGTTCGAACCGACCATAACTCAATCCACGCAAGAGATTACACCGGCACTGTTTCAGTACGACAAGATAAAGGAGGCCGCAAAACAGTTTGAAGCAAATGAGAACCTTCGACTGGAATGCATTAACCGAAACAACATGCGCAAGTATGCGCGAGACTTCGTTACCGTTTATAACGCTGCGTGGAGAGAACACAAGCACTTCATTCCGTTAACTGAGGAGAAGGTGTACAAGATGATGAATTCGATGAAGCCGGTATTACGCGAAGATCTTATTTGGTTTACGTATGATGGCGACATACCGGTTTCATTTTATGTGAGCATCATCGAGATGAATGAGATCTTTAGACACCTCAACGGCAATCTAAACTGGCTCGGAAAACTGAAGTTCTTGTACTACCGATGGAAGGTTAATCCCAGGAGAGTGCGCGGCTTGGTGTTTGGGGTTCATCCGGACTATCAAGGCAGAGGAATCACCTCGGGAATGATGTTGAAGGTATACGACATCATCCAGAACGACGCGCATTTAGAATCGAGTGAATTGGCATGGATTGGCGATTTCAATCCGCGAATGCTCAAATTTTTACGCTCAATCGGAGCGCGTGAAATCAAGCAACATCTCACCTATGAAAAAAAGCTTTAAAATTTCTTTATGGAGATTGTGTAGAGTTTCCAAAAAATCTATTTTTGCACCCTCAAAAAAAACAAAGAAGCCCAGCTTTAATGTTTCGCGAATGACTTGGTAGCTCAGTTGGTAGAGCATCTCCCTTTTAAGGAGGTGGTCCTGGGTTCGAGTCCCAGCCAGGTCACACAATCAGAATCCCTTCACTTCTCAGTGGAGGGATTTTTTTTACACGAGATTTTGAGGGACGAGAAGCCTGTCCTGAGGTTTTACTCGTCGTAATTTTTGAGAGCGATGTATAACAAAACCGAAGGGAGTCCCAGCCACTTGTCCAGACACGAAGCAATGCGAAGTCGTCTGTGAGGTCACTGAATTAAAATCCCTTCGCTTCTCAGTGAAGGGATTTTTTTATACACGAGATTTAGAGGGACGACGGAATGTTTCCCCCATCAACGTACTTCTTTTCTTGAATTCTCCCGAAATGGTTAATTTAGCCAGTACATGGCAAAACCTAAAAAAGAGCAAGAAGACAAGTCGACCATTAAACGGATTGGAGGAGTCTTACACCGCGTTGTACCGGTGGTTGACAAATCAGGTGAAATTTTGAGTTATGCACTCAAACCTCTCATGTTAGAGTTTAAGCTGAAAGATGTTTTCCAAGTGATCGTGGGTTCTTCCCTGTTAGCTATTCCGGTTGCCATGAGCGAGGAAGCTTGGACGCTTGCTGAAAAACTCCCCACGCGTAATGTTATCTACATCGCCCTCTTGTCGTTGTTGTTTATCTCTACATTCATCTTCTACAACTATTACCGAAACAATTTCGTAGGTCATATTTTCGACTTCATAAAGCGGGTTGTGAGCACCTACGTAATTAGTACGCTCATTGTGGTGCTGTTTCTCACCATTATCGAGAAATGCCCATGGGGTGTAGATAATGTCTTAGCCATCAAACGGATCATAATAGTGAGCTTCCCCGCGACTATGAGTGGAACGTTGAGTGATACCATTAAATAGTCATGCGTAGACTAATACTGTATATCGCAACATCGGTAGATGGTTTCATCGCCGGTGAAGGTGGGTCTGTTTCGTGGCTCGATCAATTTAGTGAAGAAGGCGGCCTTCCCTTGCCAGCCTTTCTTACATCCCAACGTGCTCAATGTCTCTTCTCGAACGCAATTACCAATGTCCCGTCTGCAGACAGGCAGGCGAATTTCCAATATCAAATGCTCAAGTGATATACTTGGACATTGAGAGTTGTGCAATCGACATTGGACATTGACACAGGCGTAACTCTCAAAATTTTGCAGATGCATCCTCATTCTTAGTTTTGCACTTAAATAAAAGATCATATGAACCTCGAAGAAATCACGCAGCAGATAATACAGTTAGCAGTCACGTACGGAACCAAACTCATTGGGGCTATTGCCGTCCTTATCATAGGGCGAATGGTCATCAAGTTTTTAACGAAGCGCATTGGAGTTATCATGGATAAACGTGATGTGGATGCATCACTCAAACCATTTTTAAAGTCTCTGATTACCAATCTACTCCGCGCATTACTCATCATCACAGTTTTGAGTATGATAGGAATCGAGATGACATCGTTTATCGCTATACTGGGTGCTGCAGGTTTGGCCGTTGGAATGGCACTTTCCGGCACACTTCAGAACTTTGCCGGCGGTGTAATGATTTTACTCTTCGAACCTTTCAAGGTTGGAGATTATATCGAAGCTCAAGGCCACAAAGGCGTTGTTAAAGAAATCCAAATATTCAACACCATCCTCACCACACTTGACAACAAACGTGTGATTATCCCAAACGGCGGATTGTCGAACTCCTCAATGGTAAATTACACCGCAGAACCTATTCGGCGAGTGGATTGGACTATTGGCATGGGCTACGGCGACAGCGTTGAAAAATGCCAAGAGGTAATCCGACAAATACTCGCAGAAGATGACAAGGTTCTGTCTGAACCACAACCAGTTTTTGTAGAGGTTTCAGAACTTGGGGATAGCTCGGTAAACTTTGCCGTTCGCGCATGGGTAAAAACCGAAGACTATTGGGCGGTATTCTTCCGTCTAAACCAAGAAGTTTACAAACGATTTGGCGACAACGGACTCAACATCCCATTCCCACAAATGGATGTGCACGTGCACAATCAATAATGATTGAATGGTTTGGTCTCCGCGTATTCAGTCATCCGGTCAACCAATCATTAGTACATGAGTGCGTGAATGCGTGATTGATTCGAGTCGACATTCACGCATTCATGCATTCAATCATTCAAGAATTGATTCCAGTCCCACGCCCCATCACCATGCCAGCATCCGTCATAGGTGAATTGGTAGTAGAAGGCGTAAATGGCGAAGGCGATGAATAATATGCTGATGAGTTTTGTGGACCAGCGGTTCCACTGCGCTTTGTCGATTACTAAAGCAAGCGGTAGGCTAAACACCGGCAAGTGCTCAATGAATCCTCTATGTCCGTAGCCACAACCTAGACCGGGCGACCACCATGTGGCATACACCATGGTTACCACTAGGAACAGACCGAGATACATCGAGCCTTTGAATCTGTTCAACTTGAACTGTTTGTACATGCCATAGAGAATCAGAAAGAAAACCGGACTGTACAGAAACAACCCATTTTCAGGTGCAAACCATACCCTCAATACTTGAGGATTTGTAAGAAAGGTGAAACCTTCTCCTTTATAACTGTAAGACACAGTGGCATCGAACGCATATCGATAATATGCAAACTGTGCAATGAAAATTGGCAGCAATAGAGCCAATCCAGTTAGTGCAGCTTTAACGTTGGGGCGATTTACCGACAGGCTTTTAAGTTTATCCCAATAAATCATCCCAACCATCCCCAGAAAAACCAGATTTATGGG
>CAJXLR010000229.1 GCA_913056425.1 uncultured Bacteroidota bacterium | reverse complement strand
ACTTCCTGGGTAACATTCCTTTATGCCTAGCTTAAGGCACTCTTTGGTAACATCTATTAGGTGACGTGCTTCCTCACTAATGGTTCCAACTTCATACATACGACAAGTGTCTCCGTAATATCCATCCAGTACGGTAGTTACGTCTATATTCAATATGTCGCCATCTTTTAGTGAATACTCATTTGGTACACCATGACAAATGACATCGTTTACTGAGGTACAGATATGACCGCTAAATGGGGGAGCACCATGTCCCTGGTACCCAATGGTAGCAGATGTTGCACCATGTTCTTTCATAAACTCAGATGCGATCGTATCCAGTTCCTTAGTGGTAGTACCCGGTTTAACGAATTGCTCAAGGTGTTTTAAACACTTTGCTGCTAACTGAGAACTGCGACGAATTCCCTCAATCTGTTTTGCGTTTTTAATCTTTATCGCCATGAGGCTGCAAAAGTAGTTTTTTTACTTTTTGAGTCGGTCTCGATTCTAGTATTGTCATTTGTCTCAAAATAAGAAAAACATCAACAATTAGATTCAAAATGATTCACGGAAGCAAAATGAATCTCAAATAGTATGTTGATAATCAGCGTTTTAACGTGGTCGGCATAACTTTGACTAGATGTTCAGTACAAGTCCGCATGTTATGAAAACTACTACTATCACTGCTATTGCAGGACTACTATCGATTAATCTTTTTGCTCAAACCACACGAGTGGTTCGCCCGGGTACAATGTACCGATTACCGAAGTTCAATTTGAGCACAACGGAACAACAATCACACAAACTTCTGAAGCTTCAGGTACTATCGCCAACACAAACAAGGCAGTAAGTCTGAACTACGTTAAAGTTAACGACAACGGAAGTGGTAACAAATTGGTTATCACAGATACATCAAACATGAAGGGGAACAAGCTTCTGTATGATGGAGTGTTGGTTGAATTAAACCAAGAGATACCAAACTTCGATCCTTCAAAACTTGAGGTTCGATTTGACGGAGAAAACAGCTTGTCTTTCCAGTTCGAATAGTTCTTTGTAGACGGAGCAGATTTAGACGATTTAACTCCAGCTGTTTATACCATCTCATGGACAACGCCATTACCGGTTGATTGGTTGGATTACACTGCCGAGTACCAGCAATCTGTAAATGCAGTAGTTGTAGAATGGTCAACAGCAATGGAATTAAACAACAGTCACTTCGTGATTTACCGCGCAGAGAAAGATGGTAAAGTCATTGAGGTGGGAACTGAAACGGGTCAAGGTACAGTATCCGAAGTAACGAACTACCAATTCACTGATTTTTCAGTGGATCCAGAAAAGACATACTTCTACAAGATTCAGCAAGTTGACTTTGATGGTCAATCGGAATACACATCTGTAATGACAGTGTTAACCGGTGGAGTACTTAAGCTTCAAGTTTCTCCAAACCCATTCAGCTGTAGCTTTAGCATTGCGACCTCTAACACGTTTGAAAGAGTTGTTGTAAGAGACCTTCAAGGACGAGTAATGTTAGATGTTGAATCTAACAATCGCACCGGGTTCGAAACAATTAATACTCAGGATTGGCCAACAGGCATCTGCGCTGTAACAGTGGATGTGAATGGACAAACAATTACTGAGAAAATCATTAAGAAATAATTCATAATAAAGATTCGCATAGTAATCATAGTCGTAATACAATCGTATTACAAACAGTAGTTCAGAAAACGCGGCGGGTGCCGTGTTTTAATTTTACACAGACTATACTTTTAATCCGTGTTGATCTGCAGTATCCGAAGCAATGTCATATCCAGCATCATTATGACGGATAACACCCATTGCCGGGTCGTTGTGTAAAACGCGAGCCAGTCGTTTGTGTGCATCTTCCGATCCATCGGCTACGATTACCATTCCGGCGTGAAGGCTGTAACCCATTCCAACTCCACCTCCGTGGTGGAAACTCACCCAACTAGCACCACCTGCTGTGTTGATTAATGCATTCAATATCGGCCAATCAGCCACGGCATCACTACCGTCTTTCATAGCTTCGGTTTCTCGGTTTGGCGAAGCTACAGAGCCTGTATCCAAGTGATCCCGACCAATAACGATAGGAGCAGAAACTTCTCCATTCTTCACCATTTCGTTGAACGCAAGTGCTGCTTTTTCGCGCTCACCCATTTTCAACCAACAAATTCGGGATGGAAGACCTTGGAAAGCAATTTTCTCCTTCGCCATGTCTAACCATCGAAGCAAGCCAGCATTCTCCGGGAATAGTTCTTTGAGTTTCGCATCCAACTTAAAAATGTCTTCCTCATCACCACTTAGAGCAACAAAGCGGAAAGGACCGGAACCTTCGCAGAATAACGGTCGGATATATGCAGGTACGAAACCTGGGAAGTCAAACGCGTTCTCAACTCCTTCGGCAAGTGCTTGACCACGGAGGTTGTTGCCATAGTCGAAGGTAATGGCACCTCGTTTCTGCAATTCAAGCATCTGCTTTACGTGGTGACACATGGTTGCTTTTGAGCGCTTACAGTATTCATCCGGGTTTGATTCTCGGAGTGAGTTGGCTTCTTCAACCGACATGTCTTCTGGGAAGTAACCTACTAGCTCGTCGTGTGCCGAGGTTTGATCCGTTAGTGTATCCGGCGTTATGTTACGTTCTATCATCCGACCTAATAAGTCGGTAGCGTTACATACAACTCCAATAGAAATAGCTTCTTCATTCTTCGCAGCCTCTAATGCCCAATCGATACCTTCATCAATGTTGTGGGTCATTTTATCCACGTAGCGTGTCTCCAATCTTTTTGTAACACGCCATTCTTCCATTTCTGCAGCAAGACAAACACCTTCATTCATCGTAATGGCGAGCGGTTGAGCTCCACCCATTCCACCTAAACCAGCAGTTACGTTCACCGTTCCTTTAAGGCTGCCATTGAAGTGCTTGTTGGCAAGTGAAAGGTAAGTCTCGTACGTACCTTGAACAATCCCTTGGGAGCCGATGTAAATCCAGCTTCCGGCAGTCATTTGACCGTACATCATCAAGCCTTTTTGTTCTAGCTCGTTGAAATGTTCCCAGTTGGCCCAATTCCCAACTAGGTTTGAGTTTGCTATCAATACACGTGGAGCGTCTTTGTGAGAGCGAAGTACACCTACCGGTTTGCCCGATTGGACCATCAACGTCTGGTCTTCTTCTAGGTTCTTTAAGAGTTCAAGAATCTTATCGAAGCTTTCCCAGTTTCGAGCAGCTTTCCCGCGACCTCCATAGACGATTAAGTCTTCCGGGCGTTCAGCTACTTCAGGATCTAAATTGTTTTGAATCATGCGGAATGCGGCTTCCTGTACCCATCCTTTACAATTCAGATTTGTACCTGTTGGTGATTTAATTACTCGTTTCTCCACTGTTGTCATTGCTCAAAATTTCGTCAAAATTAATTTATTTCATAACAGTCAAACCAAGGAAGCGTTTTAGAAAGTTTCCCATTTTATGACCAACCAACATATCTGAATAAACTACCTTTGAGAAGCAATGAATTGGAGAGATTACGGATTATCTAAGTTACTGGACATCGACTACCCAATTATCATGGCTCCGATGTTCTTGGTTAGCAACACAGCTATGGTGATTGAAGCTTGCGCGGCAGGCATAACCGGTGCTATACCCGCATTAAATTACCGAACAACCGCAGAGTTAAAGGAGGCTCTCGTTGATCTTAAGCGTGATGCAAAAGGACCCATTGGGATTAACCTCATTGTAAACAAGTCGAATTTTAAGTTTCAAGAGCAGCTTGATGTTTGCTGTGAAATTGGAGTGGATTACTTCATCACGAGCTTGGGTAACCCAAAATCAACTATCGAGCGAGCCCACAAACATGGAATCAAGGTTTTTTGTGATGTGACGGACCTGAAATATGCCAAGAAGGTTGAAGAAATGGGGGCTGATGCCATCATAGCGGTGAACAGTGTTGCCGGTGGTCACGCCGGAAATATTCCTCCGGAGGAATTAATTCCGTTACTCAAGGCGAACTGCTCAATACCTG
>CAJXLR010000228.1 GCA_913056425.1 uncultured Bacteroidota bacterium | reverse complement strand
TGATACAAGATACCGATGATACCCAACAACATTGGAATCAAATAGTACTTGTTGCGCGCTTTGTTATTTGACAGAGATTCTGGGATGTTCGACTGGTCGTAAAGCCTTGGAGCATCAACGAAGTTGATTCCACTCAACCAGTTTCCGTCGAAGATATTGTTATCTACGTTTTGGATATCACTTTGTCTTCCGGCGAAGTTCCACATAAAGTATCGCCAGTACATCCAACCCAATTGATACTTCATCATAAACCCGATGTTGTCCTTAAACTCCGGAGTTACGATGGATTCCTGACCGGTTGTAGGATCTTGCCTTGAGCGTTCACGATACCAGTACTTGTATCCTTTATTTTTATCCGTAAGGTCTCCCATACGTGGGAACGTAGTTAAGTATCGTTCGTCCCAGACGTATTCTACCCGATTTCCAGTTTTCTCATACACCGGGTTTCCATCTTCATCAATACCGTTTCGGTAGGTTGCTGAGCCTTTCTTGTAGTAAGGAGCCGTTAATTTAGCATTGTAATATGGGCCTTTGAATAGAGGTCGGTCACCGTATTGCTCACGCTTGATGTAGCTCAATAAGCTGTAGGCATCTTCAGGGTCGTTCATGTCTATGGCTGGTTCAGCAAGTGAACGAATAACAACCATTGAATATGAGCTATAACCGATAAGGATGAATGTTAGGCAAAGCATCACCAAATTCATCAGCGGCTTATTGTTAACTATGGTGTACCGAATTGCAAGAATGATTGCTGCGATCAACAATACCACAAAGAACAATACACCCGAGTTGAACGGTAGTCCAAAGCTATTTACGAACAGCTTGTCCAAACCAGCGGCGATTGCAGGTAAACCCGGAATAACACCCCAGTTGATAACAACCAAAGAACCCGCACCAATGGCTAGGGCCTTCAGCACATTCATTTGCGTTACCTTGTACTGATTGAAGAAGTAATACAAGATTACTGCAGGAATCACAAGAAGGTTTAAGAGGTGAAGTCCGATTGAAAGACCTACGGTGTACGCAATGAACACCAACCATCTATTCGCATTTGGGTTGTTTTTGTTGGTTTCCCACTTCAAAATCCCCCAGAAAGACAAGGCGGTAAACAAAGAAGACGAGGCATAAACCTCTGCTTCTACGGCACTAAACCAGAATGTATCCATGAAGGTAAGTGCAAGTGCTGCAACAAACCCGGCACCGAAAACACCAATCGCGTTTTCGCCTGAAACTTCAGGCTTCTGAACAGAAAGCTTTAATGCTTTTATCGCGAAGTGTGTGGTAATCCAAAATGTAAAGGCCACCGTGAGTGCACTGGCCACAACCGATAGCATGTTCACGGCAAGAGCCACAGTCTCCGGACTTGGAGCAAACATGGAGAACAAACGACCAAGCAATAAGAAAAGCGGAGCACCGGGTGGGTGAACCACTTGCAAACTGAAGGACGCAGAAATAAACTCACCACAGTCCCACAGCGGAACAGAAGGTTCTACGGTTAATGAATAAACCACCATTGCAATAGCAAAGCTTACCCATCCCAGGACATTGTTCCAAAACTTGTAATTTATCATATATAGCCTGTCTTTGTCGTCACAAAAATAATTCGTTTTTTTACACCCTAAACGCAATACATGTATATCGGAGATTATAAGGTGTTGGACATCGAATATGACGAACTAATGGGATTAGCTCGTCACTACAAAAACGACTATGCCAACAACTCACCATTCCCCAACATTTATTTCGATGACTTCTTCAATTCCGACTTTCTAAGTGAGGTGTTGAGCGAGTTTCCGGAGATGGGTGATAAGGGGGATATTCAATACAAAAATCCAAACGAAGTGAAACTCGCATCGCGAGGTGAGCAGCGTTTTGGAAAGGCGACAAAGGTGTTTATGCACTTTTTAAACTCGGAGCCATTTCTAAACTTTCTTTCGGAGTTAACCGGAATTGAGAACCTATTGGGAGACCCATATTACGAGGGAGGAGGATGCCATCAAATTAAGCCCGGGGGCTTTTTAAAGGTTCATGCCGACTTCAACAAGCATAAGCTTACCGGTCTTGACAGACGACTAAATGTTCTGATTTACTTGAACAAGGATTGGGATGAATCCTACGGAGGACATTTTGAGCTTTGGAATGAAGATATGACGAAGTGCGAGAAGAAGGTATTACCAATCTTCAATAGATTGGCAATGTTCTCGACAACTGATTTTTCGTACCACGGTCATCCGGATAAGCTTACTTGTCCTGAGGATCGAAGTAGAAAATCACTCGCCCTGTATTATTATACGAATGGACGCCCGAAAGAAGAGATTAACGAAGGTTTGGAAGACCACACCACTTTGTTTGTAGATCGAAAGGGAGAAGAATCTGAAAAGGGCATGCGTGTTTACAATGGCCTTGTCAAATTCGCCACCGATTGGCTTCCACCAAAGCTTTGGCGAGCTCTGAAAAACGCTCGAAATAAATAAAAGAAAAGGAGTGGGTTACCACTCCTTTTTTTATGTCTTACGATAAGAACGATTTGAGCATCCAGACCGTTTTCTCTTGCTCGGAGATGTATTGTGTCAAGAGGTCCGACGTTGCAATGTCGTCGTTTTCCTCAGCCAATTTGAGTGCCTCACGCTGCAGATTAATGAGTTGCTCCAACTGTTTTTGAATCTGACTCACTGCCTCGGCACCGTCCGTCACGTTCTCATGGATTTGCACCGCTGCATTGTCGAGATACTTGTTGAAACTGTGCAATGGTGTTTGCTCCAAGGTCAAAATTCGTTCTGCGATTTCATCAATTTTCACTTGGGCGTTGTTATAGTACTCTTCAAACTTTAAGTGGAGTTCGAAAAAGTCTTTACCTACAATATTCCAATGATACCCTCGGAGGTTTTGATAGTATACCTGATACGATGACAACAGTGTGTTTAGCTTCTCTACCACTTTGTCAACTCCGCTTTTGTCTAGTCCTAATACTGAATTTGTCATAATTTCTCTTTTAGTGTTTATCTAATTAACAAAAAAAGAAAGCCCTATGCCAATTGAATCTCGGCATAGGGCTATCAATAAACTCCATAGAACAACTCTTTACCAATCGTCCTCTTCTTCCACTGGATTGGTCTGACAAATGCGTTGTAGGTCAGACATCATGGAATTAATTTTTTTATCTGCTGCGATTAAGATTTTATCTCCTTCGCGGACATCGTCTTCGGTTTTCATCAGATATTCGAAGTACGTACGCTCACCGTCTTTTTCACCCGGTCTTGGTGGTGCTACGTGCACTAGGTTCTTCACCGTGTAGCGGTATCGGCCATCACGAACGCGAATCTCTAAGTCGTATTCAACTTGCCCGTTTTCAATTTGGGTAAATTCATTTGGAGCAATCATACAAGGGAAGGTTGCATGTATCTTAACCTTGTACTCGAATTCACCTGCGTTTTCGTTAACATCGTCAATTAGGATTACTTTTTTGAGCTCCTTTCCATATTCTTCCTCAAGCCATTGGTGTGCTCTGAAATTGATGGTGTCAATTTCAACCTCATATCCATCCCGATCTTTTACTTCTACAACCGCTTTGTACAAGACCAATTCACGAACTGAGTCGTAAGGTGGGATAAAACGAACGTATGGTTTTCTTATGATTTTGCATTTTGTATGTCTTGCCAGGTAGGTCATTTAAAGATTGCTATGTGGTTGTGGGAAACTTGTTCTGATTGGGAAACTTGTTCTGATGAAGAGAAAAAAGCGATGTTACATGTAAGGACATATATGACTCTCCAAAATTAACTATAAAAAATAAAATCGGGATTGCAAAACCAAGTCTCGCAAGCTCTTGATTTTTTATCTTCTTCTGTTCTATTATCAATGTACTGCCACCGATTTAATTCGGATTCTCTTTCCCCTGTTAATTTCAAATCTCCTTTTAGAATCCAGTTTTTCAATTCGATTACAAGTTCTTTAGCTGAAGGGTATACAGAGTTAACCAATTCTATTTTTTGTTTTTCTTCATTTAATTCAAGACCTGTTTTTATTTT
>CAJXLR010000227.1 GCA_913056425.1 uncultured Bacteroidota bacterium | reverse complement strand
GCGTTTACGAAAGATAATTATCGCTGGATGGTGATAGGGTTTGCCGTGATAGTTCTTGGATTTATCTTGATGGTGGGTAAAACAGACGACATTTTCAACAACTCAGAAGTCTTGAGAACTGGCGAGAAGAGTTTTAGCTCCACAGTGAAAGTAACCATTGCACCACTTGTTGTGTTGCTCGGCTTTGCGATCGAAGTATTCGCGATTTTCAAAGGATCTAAATCAATCCAAACCAATGAGCCTGATTGAGGCCATTATCCTTGGAATAGTCCAGGGGTTAACTGAATTTCTTCCTGTAAGCAGTAGTGGTCACATCGAATTAGTGAAGGCCATTCAAAACACGAACGTAGAAGAGGATTTGCTGTTTACTGTGTTTCTACACCTTGCAACAGCTCTCAGCACAATTGTAGTTTTTCGAAAAGACATTTTGGATTTGCTCAAAGGTGTTTTAAAGTTTCAACTTAACGATGAAACGAAATTCACTGGTTTTATCATCCTAAGTATGATACCCGCAGCTTTGGTGGGCTTGTTGTGGAAAGATGAAATCGAAACTTTGTTCGACCGCAATGTTGTTTTGGTCGGTGCAATGTTGTTAATCACTGGTGTTTTGCTTTACATTTCTGATCGTGTAACAGACAATAAAGACAAACCGTTGAATCCTGTTATAGCCGGTATCATGGGGCTCGTTCAAGCTTTTGCCATTTTGCCGGGTGTGAGTAGGTCGGGCAGTACTATTGTAACCGGGGTCCTTCTAGGGGTTTCACGAGAAAAAGCTGCAAGGTTTTCATTCCTCATGGTTCTGCCACTAATTATCGGTGTTGCAGCGAAGAGTCTGAAAGAATTCATGGAATTACCTGCTGCTCAAACAGCGAACACTCCAATCTTTGAAATGTCCATGGGTTTTATCGCTGCATTCATAAGTGGTTTGTTCGCGATACGATGGATGATTAAATTAGTCGAGAAAAGTCAGCTTAAGTGGTTCGCATTCTATTGTTTTATCGTCGGTATCTCAGCCTTGGTTTATTCCTTTGTTTAGGATTAACAGGCTTTAGCCAATCCGTTTCTTGTGATACCACAAAAAATGGAATCAAGGTGCTTTGTTCCGTCAAGGATTCTACTGGTTTTGTTACTGAAATTCGTAGATATCGCGGTGGCCAAAAACATGGGAATTGGGATAAGTTCAACAAAAAAGGAGAATTAGTTACTCGCAATACATACAAGAAGGGAAAACGTGTCTGGACGTTCCACTATCGCGACGAAGAAGTAATTCAATCGATAAACAAAAAAGGGAAAATCAGGAACTTTAAAAGCTGCGGTTGTGGTTCGTAACTAGTTCGAACGAAAATCCGGGATTAACAGGAATTCTGGAATCTCAACTTGAATAGTTCTGCCTTCCGAGAGTACTTTCATAGTGTAATTGCCTCTCATTTTTCCGGCGTCGGTAGTGAGTTTACACCAAGAAGAATAGAGATACGACTCCCCCGGGAGAATTATTGGTTTCTCACCAACAACACCTTCTCCATCAACTTCATGATTAAGGCCAAGCGCATCTGTGATATCCCAATGCCTTGCCAATAGGTGAACGGCCTCGTCACCGAGATTCTCAATTAGCACCTCATATGAGAACACATGAAGACGAGCTTCTGGCTCAGAAACATTCTCCTCATAGGTTGTGGTAACCGAAATTTTGACGTCGTATGTAGTTGCCGTATAAATCAAAGTCGAGTCGAATTTGCCAAATTATAATTACATAACAAAGTATTTTTTCAGAGGTTGACGACTAATGTAAAAATACTGTTCATTTGCATTGTGAAGTTCCCAAGTTCCACCATCGAAAAAGTTGTTGAACAACTGAGTCGTTTCCCAGGAGTAGGAAAGAAATCTGCGTTACGTATGACGATGTTTCTGTTGAACGATGATGAGGAAGATGTGAAACGCATGGCAGATTCCATTGTTGAACTCAAAACGAAAACCACATTTTGTGAGACGTGTGGAAACGTGTCAGATGCACCTCAATGTTCTGTGTGCACATCTGTAAACCGAAATCGGAATTTGATTTGTGTTGTGCGCGACTTCCAGGATATCATCAGTCTAGAAAATACGGGGCAATACTCCGGTGTTTATCATGTCCTCGGAGGTTTAATTTCTCCAATGGACGGAGTAGGACCAGATGACTTGACGATATCAGCTTTGTTGAAGCGGGTTAAAGAGCAAGAAGTGGATGAAGTTGTACTCGCACTGAGTGCCAACATGGAAGGTGACACCACTTCGTTTTATCTTGCTCGAAAGCTTGAGGCTCTTAACGTTCGAGTTTCAGCAATAGCACGGGGAATAGCAGTTGGCGGAGAATTGTCATACGCCGATGAGATAACCCTTGGAAGATCTATACAACATAGAACACCGTACAAAACTAGTTTTGACCGCTAGGCTTATTGTTTGGCTTTTTCTTGTTGCGATTTCGATTACGGTTCTTATTTCCTTTGTTGCCTTGACCCTTTCCTTTTTGTGAGCCTTCTGGGCCCTTGTTTTGTGTGGCTCCTTGTGGGTTTGTAGACTTATTGCTTGGCTTTCCTTTTCGCTTATTTCGACGTTTCTTGCCTTGCTTTTTACGCTGTTTGTCAAGCTCGTCGTAACGACTTATATCTTGGTCAGAAATAAGATCTGGTGCAGGTTCGAACTTATTGATAATCTCTGCGCCTAAAGGTTGATCTACCAACGTATCCGGTTTCTTCCCTTTCTTGTTCAAGGCAATGATCTCGTTCACACGCTCTAAGTCAATTGCTATCCAGTCGTTGTTGTTTGGGTAAGAAAACCAAAGCGTTCTCTTCAGGATATCAGTCTTTTGTAAACGAGCTGAACCAGAAACTGTTTCTAGGGTTAAGCGATCGTCTTTAGGAAATTCTGATAGGGCTTCGAGGTAGGTTTCTAACTCGTAATTCAAACAACATTTGAGTCGACCACACTGACCGGAAAGCTTCAACATGTTGATAGACAAGTTTTGACTTTTAGCTGCTCCCATAGTGACCACCTTGTAATCGGTAAGCCACGTGCTGCAGCACAACTCACGACCACAACTTCCTATACCACCAAGTCTTGAAGCTTCTTCACGATAGCTCACCTGTCGCATTTCAATGCGGGTTCTGAATTCAGCTGCGTATTGTTTAATCAAGACTCGGAAATCTACACGTTTCTCAGCCGTATAGTAGAAAATCACTTTTCTCCCATCGCCTTGAAATTCAATATCACTGAGTTTCATGTTAAGTCGCATGTCCATAGCAATGGTACGTGCGCGTTCTAGTGTTGCAGACTCCTTTTCTTTAAACTTATCGTACTTTTCCTTGTCGTTTTCGGACGCAACGCGGTAGATTTTTCGGATACGATCATTGTCTTCCGTGATATGGTTTTTCTTTAATTGAAGACGAACCAACTCTCCGGAGAGACTCACAAAACCAACATCGTGGCCATAATCTGCTTCAACCACGACCATATCGCCGGTGTACAAATCAAGACCGTCCGAATTGCGGTAATATTCTTTCCGACTACCTTTAAATCGTACCTCGACAATGTCGAAAGGCTTATAGTCGGTTGGCAAAACCATGTGGTTTAGCCAATCATACGTATTTAGTTTGTTGCATGCTCCTGTTGAACAAGATCCGTTTTGGCCACAGCCGGGTGACGTACACCCACCGGATCCGTGTTCAGAGCCACAGTTTCCACACCCCATATATATATCACAAAGTTCATGTTCTTGGTTAAGCCGACTGCTTGTTCTGTATAAAACTGTTTCGAATTTGCAGTGATAGTTGGAACAGCGTCAGTTTCGGATTGGCATTGCGCTCTATTTGATAGTGCGCTTTATTCAACCCATCGTAAACAACTTCAATATTAGCGAAATGAATGACACGAGAAAAGTTCATAACGAATTCAGATTCGCTTTCATTTAATCGTGGTTTATAGTCAGGAATTGTCATTGCAGCTAGAACCTCACGAACAAGTTTTAGTGCATACTCCATGCAGTGTTTAATGTTTTCAC
>CAJXLR010000226.1 GCA_913056425.1 uncultured Bacteroidota bacterium | reverse complement strand
AGAACCTATTGAAATCAACCCCGAATGAGTTTACGGGGTCTTCAGATCGCCCACTTCCGACTCCACCCATAATTTCCATGTGCAAATTCGTGGAAGGGTCCCAGTTGTAGTAACCACCTTCTAAGGTTACAGTTCGGAATAAATCGTTGTTAATCGTATCGTTATTCGAATTGCTGTAGCCCATCACAGATGCCCCTAAAAAAGCGTGGTCTGTGATTGCGTAAGATGCCGAGGCGCTTCCTGTGTAAAAGCCTTGAAGCGTAAATGCAATGTCTCCTTTTTCAAAGTGGGTTGGCGTTTGATTATGCGGTGGCATGTAGTATAGCTCACAACCGGAGAGTGGTGCAATGATGCCAAGCAATATTGTTAGTTTTAGGATGTTATACGCTTTCATACGAAGGTTTTTGCAAAATTACATCAAGGATGTGGTGCAATGACTGACGGTAATCATCAACATTCCCGCACTTATGATGCGCTCTTTGGTTAATAGTAAATGGAAAGAACTAGATTGTTATGTTGTCCGAGTTCTGTATTTCTTTTGCACAAACGTATGATTATGAAGAAGTACCTGTTACTTGTTTTGTTAGCGGGATTTGTGCTGTCGAGTTGTTCCGACGACGACGAGCCAACCGGTAACACCGGAACCACACAAAAAAGCACTCAAGAGCTTATCCAACACAAATGGGATATTGAGAGCATTATCGACATCAATTTCAAAGGGGCAACAACAGAAGTAGATGAAATTGATACCTTGGATTTCATCCAACCTGGGGATTACATTGAGTTTTTAGCCAACAACAAAGTGGTTGTGTTAATTGATGGTGATTTAGATACATCGGACTACAACTTGATTAACGAAAGCGCGATTAATTTTGATGGTGACGCATTCGACATTACAGATCTAACCGAATCTCGTTTTGTAATGACTTACAAGGAACGTGTTGACACACCTTATTTTGACAATATTGTTAATCTCAAACGATAGCATTTACTAGAATGATTTACAAAGGTGACTTCGGTCGCCTTTTTTTATGGAGTTTACTCCACTGCTTAAGGAGAACAGTACTTGCCCGCTCAATCGGGAAACGCTATTTTGAATTTGGGCGGGGGAGGGGAAGTTATATGGTTGATGTTAGTAGATCTATTTGTAAGTGAAACACAAACATTCACCTCGTAAGTCGTCTCGTCTCATCTTCTTGTTGAGCTTCATCCATTCTAACTTGTTGGTTTCAATTCTTTTTTTTTGAGCGATTGAAAATCCACATATGAAAAAAATAATCTTACTAATCTGTTTAATGCCACAACTAAACGTTGGATGTGGCGGGGATGACGACACACCTCAGCCAACAGAAAATGTGCTGAATAAAGCGCTGATTCTGGACAAAACTTAGATAGATGAGTCGCGAACATTTGCTCATATTTTCAAGTCCGATGGCACCTATGGTGTAAATGATACTTGGGAGTGGTTGAATGGCAGCGATACCATCAGAGTTCATGAAAAGGCATCTAACAAAGAATTTCTTTGGATCATTAATAAAGGAAATACTGAAAATAAGATGGAGGCAAAACTAGAAGGTGGAATAGGCTGGACTGAATACAGAGTAACCTGGTAATACATTAGGCTTCATCCTCAGAGCCCAAACCCTACTTTTTTAGAGCATTAAACACCAATAGTTAGTTGCGGCTAGTCGCATCTGGTTGTTGGTTTTTTTAAGTACAAACGATAGTCAAAACGACCAATGCACAGGACCACTGCGCGCAGTGATGTAAGTGCTATGTTGGGAGACTCTTGTCATGAAACGCCTATGCGCGTTTGTGCTTCATAATCCCGTACGGTGTATTTTCGATTCCGTTGAACCAAAAATCGATGTAATCATACAGCAGAAGTGATATGGTTTTTCATATGTATAAGCTTGTGTTAAAAGTTCTCAAAATGAGAACTTTCTTGTATCTTTGTTTGGATGGTTTAAAGTGAAGCGCATAATAGCCAAAAGAACGTTAAGAGAATTCTGGGACAAGCATGCCGACGCTGAACAGTATCTTAAAACATGGTTTGAAACGGCTAAGAATGCGAACTGGCGATCTCCAAATGACATTAAGGCATCTTATGCCAACGCAAGCATTTTAAAAGAAAGTAGAGTTGTGTTCAACATAAAAGGAAATCCTTATCGACTTGTAGTAAAGTTTAACTTTGAACGACAATGGGCTTTCATTCGTTTTGTTGGGACACATGCGGAATATGATAAAATAAATGCAGAAACGATTTAGCATTTAACACAATGGAAATAAAACCAATCAGAACAGAGGAAGATTACGAGAACGCGTTAGATAGACTTGAAATCATATTTGATGCTCCAATCAATTCGATTGAAGGTGATGAGGCAGAAATCCTCTCATTGTTAATTGAAAATTATGAAAACAAAGTCTATCCCATTGAAGCTCCCGACCCAATTGAAGCTATTAGAATAAGAATGGAAGAAATGAACTTAAAGCAAAAAGATCTAGTGGGGTTAATTGGAGGTAAAAGCAGAGTTTCAGAAGTGCTAAACAGAAAGAAAAGATTGACGGTTGATATGATAAGAGAACTGGAAAAGAAACTGAGTATTTCTGCAACAGTTCTAGTTTCTAATTATAGTTTGTCGCCTAAGGGATAGCCACAGGCTGCCATGATGAGGTTAGGAAATGGCGGTGACCCTCAGACCACAGTTCCGCCAACAACCTCCTCACTCACACTCACTACTCAATACTGCCATAAATAAAGCCCACGCGGTATCGAAGGCTTTTTATATTGTTGCGCTCCATCCTAGATTGTTCGCTGTGCTCACGAGCCAGTCAGGCAAAGGAGTGGATCAAAGCCTTGTGCAAATTACAGTGCGTTGGAATCCTTTTTTTCTGATCAAAACCTAAATCGTGATTTGAAGTGAATTGATCTCCTTGCGCATCCTGGATTGTTCGCTTCATTGCATTCCGCTCACGGTCCAGTCAAACCGTGCAGTGGATCAAACCCGACAAGCTGTCGCTTGTTTCGTGTTTTTTCATGCCTTGGTGCTGAAGCAAGCTTCGCACCGCGCATAAAAAACCCGGCCTACTGGCCGGGTTTGATCATCAAGCGCCCCATCCTGGACTCGAACCAGGGACCTGCGGATTAACAGTCCGTCGCTCTAACCAACTGAGCTAATGAGGCGTTTCGTAAAAACGAGGTGCAAAGATAAAAATATCCAGAATATGCAAATCAGTTTTTGAAAATATTTTGAGATAAAATTTCGTAGTCTTTTTAGCATCATTCTAGCCCATCAAAAAGCAGGCTAACAACGTTTGAACAATCGCAGATTCTTTATGATCCTATCACAATAACATTGCGATGAAGTTTTGTTCGTTAACCAATTGATTATTCGATATTCAAGATTCATCATTCGATATTTACAAAGACCCATTTTTATCGCTTTTTTTGCAAAAAATTTAAAACATGAGTCTACTCGTTATCGGATCTGTTGCTTTCGACGCAATTGAAACCCCTTTCGGGAAAACGGATAAAATCATTGGAGGTGCTGCTACATACATCTCTATGGTATCCTCTTACCTTACCAACGACATCAACCTTGTGGCAGTTGTGGGTGAAGATTTTCCTGCTGAGCACATCAACCTACTTAGCGACATGGGAGTAGATACAGAAGGTCTTCAAATCAAACAAGGAGAGAAATCGTTCTTCTGGAGCGGTCGTTACCACAACGATATGAATAGCCGTGATACGTTGATAACGGAACTTAATGTTCTGGAAAACTTTGATCCGGTAATCCCATCAAGCTACCAAGACTGCCAATACCTCATGCTTGGAAACCTGTCTCCACAGGTGCAAATGACTGTGATTAACCGACTGGAAAATCGTCCAAAACTTGTAGCTATGGATACCATGAATTTCTGGATGGATATTGCTATGGACGAGCTCAAATCGGTGATCAGCGACGTAGATATTCTGACCATCAATGACGAAGAAGCCAGACAATTATCAGGCGAGTATTCATTGGTTAAGGCTGCAGAAGTAATA
>CAJXLR010000225.1 GCA_913056425.1 uncultured Bacteroidota bacterium | reverse complement strand
TACTCAAGATGTGAGTAAAGTTTACTTAAGCCAATTCCCATTCGGCTCTTCTTTTCCCCATAAAGCATTTGTGCCGATACTTGACGGAATAATGCAAAGTCGAGATGCCAATTCGTTCGAATCGATTCAGCACTCGGGAAGATTGCAGACCTCAGATTGCGATAGTTGTACCCTACATTGAAATGAAAACGATTATCCGTTATACCAACTGTTCCACCCATACCTGGGTGAAGACTTACATCATGTATTCGGTCTGAAAACATGGTTTCTAAGGCGAGAGATTGAGCGTCAAAAACGGTTAGTGCAAAACGTGGTTTGAACTGCGCTGTTGCCAGTAAGGAACTGAAAAGTAAGGTTGCGAATAGTCCGAAGCGCATGGCCAAAGATACCTGAAAAAAGCGCGAGGCCGAAGGCCTCGCGCATGAAACTAATGAACCAGAAAATCTGCCTGTATTCCTAAATCGAAATCAGACAAAAGTCTTAAATGTTTTAGTCTGACCTCAACTGCTTTCTTTTCAATAAGTTGAAATATCGTTTCGGCCGGAGAATATGAGCTAGATGGTATTTGCCATTGGATTATCTTTACTCTGGGTGGGGGTGGTTGCAACCCCACTTCAAAACCCATCTCAACCAATCGAATCTTTTGTCATCCACACTCACACTCCACACTCACACTCCACACTCACACTCTAAACGTTCTCCCCCTTCATCATTTTATTCCAGTACAGATAAGGGAGCATGAATTTCTTTAAGAACCAGAGTCTCCAGTGTTCTTTGGATGAGTCTTTTATCAGCATTTGCTTGAGTTTCGGGTCAGGAGTGAAGTTTCCGGAATAATCGAATTCCGCCAATACCATTTTCCCGTAACCCGTTACCAAAGGGCAAGATGAATAGCCTTTATAGCTCGCATCCATTTCGTCTTTATGCTTTTGAAGACGTGTGATGTTTTCAACCACAACAGGAACTTGTTTTCGTATCGCTGCTCCTGTTTTTGCTGTAGGAAGTGCAGCAACATCACCCAGTCCAAAAACGTTACTGAATATATTGTGCTGAAGCGTATTGTGGTTTACATCCAACCATCCGGCGTCATTCACAAGGTTTGAGTCTCGAACAAACTGTGGTGCAGCTTGAGGTGGAGCGAGGTGAAGCATGTCAAATGGCATTTCTATGTTGCCGTTGATATTGAGTTTCTCTCCTAACGAATTGTCTTCATTCACCACGCACTGATTCTCATCGCTCGCAACATATTTGAAGTAAATCATCTTCTTGTCTGCATCAATGCGAATAGGAGCGTAGTGCGGTTTAAATTCGATGTTGTATCGGTTGATTACCTTCATCAAGGTTTCCTTAATTGGTTTAACACCAAAAATCACTGAGCCGGGAGTAGCAAAAACAACATTCGTTTTGGACGAGAGATTGTTCTTTCGGAAGTAATCAGCTGCCAGGTAGGCAATCTTTTGAGGTGCTCCACCACACTTGATAGGTGTCGTTGGTTGAGTAAATACCGCATTTCCACCTTTGAAGTTTTTTATAACGTTCCACGTATGCTCGGGATCGGTGTAATTGCTACAAACCACTCCTTTGTCCAGTGCCTCAGGTAGGCCTTCTATCATTTCTGGAGCCATCACCAAACCCGGTGCAACCGCCAAATAGTCGTAAGAAATGTTACCTTTGTTTTGAGTTTTTACAACGTTATTCTCTGTGTCGAAACCTGTTGCATAGTCTTTAATCCAAGTAGCTCCGGATGGCATTACCGAAGCCATTGTTCGCTCGGTCTTCTTCATGTCGTACGTACCTGCACCTACGAGTGTCCATGCCGGTTGGTAGAAGTGTTTGTCGCTCGGCTCAATAATTGCGACATCCATCGAGTTATCTTTTTTTAGCAGTTGAGCTGCTGTCATGATACCGGCAGTTCCTCCGCCAATAATCAATACATTGTGATGTGTGCTCATAATTTCTAGTAAATATTATTTCAATAAAAGTTCTTTCAATATGATGTATACGGCCATGATGAGTATGAACCAACCGAAGCCTTTTTTGAGTTTTTGACCGGGAATAAAGTTGGATAGATATCCTCCAACAAAAATTCCAGCAATCGCTAGTCCGGTGAAAATCAATAGGAAAGGCCAGTCTATTGCCTGCCCTGCTTGAAGATCTCCCATAAATCCGATTATCGACTTGATCGAAATGATAAAGAGCGATGTTCCTACGGCCAGCTTCATTGGCAGTCTTGCGAGTAGTACAAGGGCGGGGATAATTAAAAATCCGCCACCGGCACCTACTATGCCGGTTAAAAACCCGACCACAACACCCTCAAGAACAATCATCGGGTAATTGAATTTCAATTCCTTAGTCTCTGATTCATCGGCGACATTTTTGCGTTTATTGCGAATCATGGAAACTGCAGCAGCCAACATAATCGCGGCAAAGAATACCATTATGGCAATGTCCTTTGTTAAGTTGAACGAACCAATGGTTGCAAGTTGATCTGGTATTGAAGGCACTACCCAAAGGCGAGTAGCGTACACGGTGAGGAAGGAAGGAATGGCAAAAATGATAGCGGTTTTTACGCTAACAAGCCCTTTTCGTAAGTTGTTGATTGCACCAACCAATGAGGCACTGCCTACAACAAATAAACTGTAAGCGGTAGCAAGCACCGGACTGATGCCAAGCAAATAAACTAAAACAGGAACTGTGAGAATTGATCCGCCTCCTCCAATCAAACCGAGTGATATGCCAATAACGATGGCGGCTATGTAACCAAGTATATCCATTATCTAAAATCGCAACTTTCCATACAGTCGAATATTCTCAAAACGTTTCGGTCCTTTAGCTTGTAATGCACGTGTTTACCCACTTTTTCAGTAACAACAATTCCGTTATCCCGCATCTTTGCTAAATGGTGCGACATCATCGACATCTCACACGGACTGTCGATTTCACTACAGATAGACGTCACATCCAATGGCTCATTAGCCTCTAGTACCTCAAGGATTTCCAATCGTACCGGATGAGATATGGTTTTTAGTATACGCGCTACATCTTGCAGCGCTTCAATCGAAAAACTTCTTTTTGTTGACTTCAAAGCGATTTTCTTTTGTTCGAATATATGAACAAATGTTCAAGTGTAGATATGATATTGATCAGGTCATCTGCTGAGGAAAGGCGCCTAATACTGCCCTCATACGAAAATGTCTTTGATTAAAAGTCAACTGAAATTGGTAATATCGTAATACCACTAAAGCTGTTAACATGCCATTTATCCGCCGTTCATTTACCGTATTGTCTGCTATTCTAATTGTATCTGTAGGTTTTGCTCAAAACCAAGGAGGCTACAAATGTTTGAGCTTTGATGGAACAGATGATTATGTTCAAATTCAAGACGACACCTCACTTAATCCAACAACCGCAATTACCATAGAGGCATGGATTAATGCGGATAGCTATGGTACCAATATTTATGACAACAGTATTTTCTGTAAGCATGGATGGGGTAGAGGCAATCAAGGTTACGTGCTCAGGTGTGGGGATAATGGCAAGTTGTCTTTCAACATCGCAGATGCCGGTGGTACTTGGAGGGAGGCTCAATCCTCTTCGCTCATGAGTACCGGGAAGTGGTATCACGTTGCAGGTTCATACGACGGTGATTCAGTAAACATATACCTAAACGGTATCCTAGTTGGGACAAATAGAGTTTCTACCACGATTTCAGCTTCTTCTGGTCTTACAGCCAGAATTGGGGATCTAGCTTATGGAGGCGGACGTCGGTTCGACGGAATGATTGACGAAGTACGTGTTTGGTCGGTTGCTGTTGACGAAGAGAACATTCGCAAATACATGTGTCGGAAGAATTTAAATAATCACCCGAACTTGGCCAATCTGTCGGGATATTGGCAGTTAAATGAAACTAGCGGAACCTCCTCTGCGGATGCATCAAACAGGGGGAATACAGGAACCCAGAACAACGGACCAACCGTTCAAAACTCTGGGGCCGTGATAGGAGATACCTCAGTTGTAACCATAGGTTCTCAAGACTTAACGCTCAA
>CAJXLR010000224.1 GCA_913056425.1 uncultured Bacteroidota bacterium | reverse complement strand
GCCGTACGCTCATTACACTTACCATGATCATTTTTGCGGTGGTGCTCTCCACTCTAATGATGAGCATCAAAGAAGGTGTGTATGAGAGTATGATCAAATCAAGCGCCGGTGATTATAGTGGTTACGCGCAAATCCATGCCAATGGATACTGGGAAGACCGCACGCTAGAAACTTCTTTCACCTTGGAGCCTGAACTTGAAAAAGTGATTCAAAACCATCCGGAGGTTAATGGGTATATGCCTCGTGTTGATGGCTTTGCGCTCGCCGCAACCGATAGCATCACCAAAGGTAGTATGGTTGTTGGAGTAGACGTAGACGCCGAGAAGAAATACAGTCACCTCGATGAACGCGTTTCAGATGGCGAATATTTAAGTCCGGATGATGAGGCAATTCTGATTGGAGAAGGTCTTGCCGAATACCTGAAAGTTGGCGTTGGTGATACCATTGTAATGCTGGGTTCCGGGTATCAAGGTATGACAGCTGTGGGCAAGTACGGAATTAAAGGAATTGTGAAGTTTGGCTCTCCGGAATTGAGTAAGCAACTTGTCTTTCTACCCATGCGCGCAGCGGATGTTTTCTTCGCTACCTATGGGCAGATTACAACAATTGCACTAAAAACGGATAAACCAGAGGATGGTGTTGCGCTTGCTGACGCTCTTGGTGGTGAGCTGGGTGATGAATATGAAGTGATGGATTGGACCGAGTTAAATCCGGATCTCGTAACACTAATTGAGTCAGATCGAGTAGAAGGATACGTATTTATGTTCATCCTTTACATGGTTATCTCGTTTGGAATATTTGGAACCATGCTTATGATGATGGCGGAACGCAGACGCGAGTTTGGAGTGCTAGTAGCTGTAGGTATGAAGCGTGCGAAGCTTGCTCGAATGGTCTGGGGTGAAATCGTCACTCTTTCGATTTTGGGTGCTTTCCTGGGCATATTTGCTGCCTTCCCGGTGTGTTGGTACTTCTTTAAGTATCCAATCAGTTATGGAGAAGAGATTTCAAAAATGGCGGAGGAATATGGCATGGAAGCGGTACTGCGTGCGTCATTAGATCCCAGTATTTTCATCCAACAAGCGATTGTGGTTGCAATTGTTTCCAGCCTTATCGCCCTATATCCGATGTTCAAATTGTTAAAAGTCAACGCAGTGGAGGAGATGCGTTCCTAATAGAATCATGATGCTGTTAAAAGTTGCCTGGAAAAACATTTGGAGAAACAAGGTCAGAAGCTTTGTGGTTATAACGGCATTGGCCTTAGGTCTGTGGGCTGGTGTATTTGCAGGGGCATTCGTAAAAGGAATGATGCAATCCAAGGTTGAAGCCTTAGTGCATACCGAAATTTCTCACATGCAAATTCATGAGCCTGGATTTCGAGATGAGTACCAAGGAACCTATGTGATTGAAAACAACGATGCCGTAGTTCAATCTCTGCAACAAGATGAACGGGTAGAAGCTGTTTCTGAGCGATTGATTTCAATGGGGATGTTACAGTCTGCTCGAAAAACGAGTGCACTGCGGTTGGTAGGTGTGAATCCTGAATTGGAGAAAAAGGTTTCCAATTTGCATGAGATGTTGGTTGAAGGATCCTACTTCGAGTCTAAAGTTAAACGTCCCATCGTCCTGAGTCAGAAAACCGCTGAGGAATACGATATTAAGATGGGTTCGAAAGTGGTATTCACCATGCAGGATATTCACGGCGATATGAAATCTGCCGTGTATAAGGTGGTGGGTATCTATCAGACCAGCAACAACATGTACGATAAGATGACGGCCTTTGTCCCGTTCGCGTTAATGCAGAAAATGTACGACTTGGATCAAGGTAGTCACGAAATAGCTGTATGGTTAGGCGATCACGAAAATGCCGAACCCGTTGCAGCAGAGTATTCAGAGAAGTTCAAAGAATTAGAGGTGTTGCCATGGCTGGACTTGTCGCTAGGCTTGCGTATGATGACCAGTGCTATAGATATCTATTTGTACGTGATTGTCGGTATCATATTGGTGGCATTGCTGTTTGTAGTGCTTAACACCATGCTCATGGCGGTGCTGGAGCGTACTCGAGAAATTGGAATGCTTATGGCCATTGGAATGGATAAAGCTCGTGTGTTCAGAATGATCATGTACGAAACAATTTTCATGAGTATGGTAGGTGTGCCCATCGGATTATTCATCTCGTGGTTATCTGTAACAGTATTTGGGCAAACAGGTATCGATTTGAGTGCAGCCGAGTATGAAAACTTAGGATATGCAAGCATTATATATCCACGTATGGATTCCCAGAGTTATGTTGTTGTTGCCATAATGGTGTTGGTTATGGCGTTCGTTGCATCACTCTATCCAGCAATCAAAGCTTTGCGACTTAAACCAGTTGAAGCCATCAGAAAAGTATAGACTATGGAAGTAATTATAACGAAGAACCTAACAAAAACCTACGACGATGGTGCTGTTCCCGTACACGCGGTGAACGATGTTAGTTTGAGCATTGCCGAGGGTGAATTTACGGCAGTTGTTGGACCGTCCGGTTCGGGAAAGACTACCTTATTGAATATCATTGGTGGGCTTGATCGGCCAACTTCCGGGAGTGTTCAGGTGGATGGGCAAGAACTCCGGAGCCTCAACGAAAATCAATTGATAAAGTTTCGGTTAGACAACATAGGATTTGTTTTTCAAGCTTACAACTTGATACCTGTGCTTACCGCGAAAGAGAATACGGAGTTTATAATGTTGCTTCAAGGTGTAAACGAGAAAAAACGCCATGAACGGGTGATGCAGTTATTAGAGGAAGTCGGAATACAAGAGCAAGCCAATAAACGTCCCGGAGAAATGTCCGGTGGTCAGCAGCAACGCGTGGCAGTTGCGCGAGCATTGGCATCCCAACCTAAGTTTGTATTGGCTGATGAGCCTACGGCGAACTTGGACTCTAAAAGCGCGGACAATCTCTTGGATTTGATGTTAAAACTGAACAAAGAAGAGAACGTAACATTCATCTTCTCTACCCACGACCAACGAGTGATAGATCGAGCACGTCGAGTAATTACCTTGGTAGACGGTGCGATTAGCAGTGATATCACGAAGTGATGCGTAAATACCTTGCCTTAGTTTTATTGTTCTTTGTTGCCGATGGAGTTACTGGTCAAAGTTTTAAAGACCGGTTTTCATCGCGAGGTTACCTAAAAGACATGCGGGTTGTGGCAATTGCGGATGATGTCAATGGCAAGACAACGACCATGCAGCAGAACCTGATTCACCACAGATACAATACAAGGTTTCAACTTGATACCGCCTGGACGCTTGGAGTGGAACTGCGAAATCGCTTGTTCTACGGAGAATTTTTAAAATCTGCACCCGGATATGGTGATTTACTTGAAATGGATAACGGCGTGGTAGATATGTCTTGGAGTTGGATAAATGCCCCAAACTTCGTCGCCCATTCAACCATTGATCGAGCTTGGGTGAATTACAGCAAAGGCAATTGGGAAGGACGCATTGGTCGGCAACGTATCAACTGGGGCCAGAATATCGTTTGGAATCCGAACGATTTGTTTAACGTTCTCAACTTCGCGGATTTTGACTACGAAGAGCGCCCGGGAAGTGATGCAGTAAAGGTTCAACGCTATTTTAAAAAGCAAAGAAGTTTGCAAGTAGCTTACAAGTTTACCACAGATCCGGACCAAGCAGTCGCGGCGGCCATGTATAAGTTCAATACGCACAATTACGATATACAATTCCTAGCAGGTCAGTATCACAGAGACATTGCAGTAGGATTGGGTTGGGCAGGTAACATAAAATCATCTGGGTTTAAGGGTGAATCAACTTTGTTCCAGCCGATGAACGACACTTCTGAAACCGTTGTACTCACATCTGTTAGCTGGGACATGTCATTTGCCAATGGTACATACGTGCTGGTTAGTGGTTTGCACAACAGCCAAGGATCTAGCGGCAATGTTACCGAGTTACTCGCACTCTCCGGAGCAGGGGCAGGTGGTCAGCTCGACTTGAAAAACTTAATGCCTAATCAATGGAGTGCTTTCGCCCAAGTTTCAGGTAG
>CAJXLR010000223.1 GCA_913056425.1 uncultured Bacteroidota bacterium | reverse complement strand
TAACGCTACTCGGAATTCGGTTTTGTGTGGTTCTACTTGGTACTCTTTCCCAAAGAAATCAACCGTAATATAGGATGCGTTCTCGTTGTCCTTAATAACCGGTCCATCATCAATAACCACATCAATAACCTCTACATCCGTAGAGTCTGAGTCGGAATGCACCACCTCTCGATTATCTCCGGAGACCACCTTAAACGCATTGCACGACATAAATATCAATGCAATGAGTATGGCTAATAAGCTATTCCCACTCGATTGTTGCCGGTGGTTTGGAACTAATGTCATATACAACTCGGTTAATACCCTTTATGGTATTGATGATTTTATTACTTACATCCGCTAAGAAATGATGAGGTAAATCTACCCAATCTGCTGTCATTCCATCTAACGAGGTAACTGCTCGTAAACAGATAACGTTTTCATAGGTTCTTTCGTCTCCCATAACCCCAACAGACTGAACCGGTAAGAAGATAGCTCCTGCTTGCCAAACATCATCGTAAAAGCCCGATGTCTTTAATCCATTTATAAAAATCGCATCAGCTTCCTGCAGGATTCTTACCTTATCTCGGGTTATGTCACCAATTATTCGAATGGCCAAACCAGGCCCTGGGAACGGATGTCTCTGTAAGATTGCATCCGGCACACCGGCTTCTTTTCCTATAGTACGAACTTCATCTTTGAACAATGTGTTCAACGGTTCGAGCAATCGTAGATTCATTTTTTCTGGCAACCCACCTACGTTGTGGTGACTTTTAATTGTTGCCGATGGCCCATTTACTGAAACAGATTCAATCACATCCGGATAGATCGTTCCTTGGGCAAGCCACTTAACATCTTCAACTTCATGTGCAGCTTTGTCGAACACATCGATAAACAAACGGCCTATGATTTTTCTCTTAGTTTCTGGGTCGGTTACTCCTTCGAGTTCATCCAGGAACAAATCGGTAGCGTCAACTCCTCTCACATTCAGCCCCAACGACTGATACGATTCCAAAACACTGTCATATTCATCTTTTCGCAACAAACCGTTGTTTACAAAAATGCAGTACAACTGTTTTCCTATTGCCTTGTGAATAAGCATGGCAGCAACTGAAGAATCTACACCTCCAGACAAACCTAGGATCACGCGCTCCTCGCCAACCTTTTCCCGTATTTCTTCTAACGTTGTTTCAATAAAATGGGCTGGAGTCCATGTAGAATGAGCCCCACAAATATTGCGCACAAAGTTGGATAGCAATGCTTTACCATCTGTTGAATGCGTTACTTCGGGGTGGAATTGAATTGCATAGATATCCTTCGCGGTAATGCGGTATGCTGCTACTTCAACCGAATCCGTGCTCGCAAGAATCTCAACACCTTCCGGCTTTTGGGTGATGGTATCGCCATGTGACATCCATACTTGACTGCCCGCTGCAATCCCTGCGGTGAGTGGAGACTCATTGATGGTTACCAAGTTAGCACGCCCATACTCGCGATGCTTGGAAGCTTCAACTTGACCACCAAACATAGTTGCCAACCACTGAGCTCCATAACAAATACCAAGAACAGGTACAGTGAGATTCAGTGCATCCAACTGAGGTTCGGGATGGTCTGCATCACGCACACTGCAAGGGCTTCCGGATAGGATTACTCCTATCACCGAGTCGTCTATAGCAACATCTGCGTTGTACGGGTGGATTTCACAGTATACGTTTAACTCACGTACACGACGGGCAATCAGTTGTGTATACTGAGACCCAAAATCGAGAATAATTAGCTTTTCCTCCATGCCTTGAAAGCACACAAAAGTACAACATTAGGCAATGGGGTTAGGTGGTAGAAATGGAATGATTTGCAGCAGTTTTACACAGGCCTATTCAGGCTCAACGAACTTGTAACCAACTCCACGTAAAGAGCGGAAGTAAATCGGGTTTTTCGGATCCGGCTCGAAGTATTTTCTGAACGCCAAAATGAAATTATCAATCGTTCGAGTAGATGGATAAACACTATATCCCCAAACGGTTTGAAGAATCTTCTCTCTACTTACCACTTCGTTTTTGTTTTCAATCAGAAGCTTAAGTAGTAAGGCTTCTTTCTTCGTAAGTGAAAAATCACCTTGATTTCCTTTAGCCTCGTAGCTAACAAAGTTTACGTAGTTGTCTCCAAAAGTGTAGTCGTTCGCAGCAAGTTTGTTAACCTGTTGGTCGTTACGCTCAATGAGGTTTTTAACACGAAGCATAAACTCTTCCAGATTGAACGGCTTAGTCATGTAATCGTCGCCTCCTTTTTTTAAACCAAGCACTCGATCCTCAGCACTGCTCTTTGCCGAAAGGAACATAATTGGTACTTGTGAATCGTGTAGACGAATGTTCTCACAAACTGCGATTCCGTCTATGTTTGGAATCATGATATCAAGAATGACCAAGTCGAATCGTTGCTCTTTGAATTTTGTTACTGCCGATAAACCGTCGTGAACCACAACCGGGTGGTGTTCGTCGATTTCAAGGTTAAGTTTGATGGTTTCGGCTAGATGTTTCTCGTCTTCAACAAGTAAGATTCGCTTCTTCATATGGGTCAAATTGATGAGGTATTAATTAGTTAACTGTTCGTTCTAACGTTTTAGTATTGAAAAAATGACAACACGTAAGCCCTAACGAATACTCAAATATCAAAGCTTATGTCACAACGTATGTCACGCCGTACTCATTTTTTGGAGAGTGGCAGACTTACACGGAACACAGTACCTCTTGGATTGTTTGCGTAGTTCCGAATCGTTCCGCCGTGCTTTTCTATAGACTCCTTAACAATGAAAAGCCCTAAACCGGTTCCCTTGGTGTCTCTTACTTCTTCGTCTTCAACCCGATAGAATTTTTTAAAGATTTGCTTACGCTCCTCGTCCGATATTCCAATTCCACCGTCGCGTACTTCAACAATTGCTTTGTTGTTCAACGTGAACATAGCGAGTTCAACCGGTTGGTTATCACCATACTTAATTGCATTTTCTAACAGGTTGTTAAAACATATTCTGAGGATAAAGCGATCACCTTTGAAAAAGACATTCTCCTCAATGTTAACCGATAACTCTGTTCGCATCCGATAACTTTCCGCAAGTCTTTCGATCATCTCAGTTAGTGAGAATTCTTCTTCACCATAATCATAATTATCGCTTTCAATCTGCATGGCTGTCAGCATGTTTTCAGCGAGTTCGTTGAGTCGATCACTATTGTTTATCGCTTTTTCGAGTAACTCATTTCGTTTTTCTTCCGGGAGCTTCCTTGTCCGAATGGTTTGCAGCATGAGTTTCATCGCCGCAATGGGTGTTTTCAACTCGTGGGTTACGGAAAGTAAAAAGTTGTTTTGTTGCTTGTTCAGGCGGTAAATCATTCGCAAGGAATAGGAAACGCCATAGACTCCAATTCCAACAAGTACGGTAAGCAAAAGTGCCTGAAAGAAATAGATTCTTTTACGTCGATATAGCTTATTGTCTAAGGATTCAATCTTAGCGGGAGCAATAACAATATCCAGCATCAATTTCCCTTCATTGGTCACATAAACTGCATCATAACTCCCGCGGTAGAAGTTATTGAGAAACCTACGAAGTTTGACCGTATCTGCTTCAACAGTTGCTTGCTTAAACTCTAGTTCTACCGATTGTTCGGAGTCGAATCCTCCATTCTGACTCGTCTCAATCAACTTGAGAACACAAGCCTGTTTACCGGCTTCCAGAACTTGTCGTTGAAGTGTGTACTCGTGATTACTGAAATTAATCAACGAGTATGTTAACCACCCAAATGAAACAAGGATGTAGGTAACAATAAAAATAATTAGTAGCCTGAGTCTCATTATGTTGGCTTCGTTGCGAAAATAGCTAATCTTGCATCACAAGATGGAACGTAACATCACAAAGCGTCAACTTTCATTGAGCAATGGTCAAGACAAACCGGAAATCTGGGTAGCTTACCAGGGTGTAGTCTACGATGTCACGGAGAGTAGGTTATGGCGTGATGGCAAACATTACGAACATTGGGCGGGGCAAGATTTAACCGACGAGTTGCCGGATGCGCCTCATAC
>CAJXLR010000222.1 GCA_913056425.1 uncultured Bacteroidota bacterium | reverse complement strand
CAGGATCGTCAGGTGATAGAGGACGCAAGCCTAAAACTGGTCAATGCCGCCGGAAACTTTTACATCAATGACAAGCCCAGCGGTGCAGTGGTTGGGCAGCAACCATTTGGCGGAGCAAGAGGTTCCGGAACCAACGACAAGGCAGGTGCCAAAGCCAACTTAATGCGTTGGGTAAGCATGCGAACGATTAAGGAAAACTTCGTTCCACCTAAGCACTACGGCTATTCATTTCACCAGTCTTAATATGAACAATACTTCCCATATTGGGATTATGTGCGTGATTTGAGAAAGTTGCAAATTGCACTAACACAACATATTGAAACTCATCATAAGGCGCTATTTTACAGCGCCTTATGTCTTTTATATATACTTATATTTAACCGTTCTTTCCACGCGTGGCATGTGAGTTGCTTTTTCTGATTCGGGAAAAACTACTTAATAATTTAGCTATGCGAAAGTTTGATTTATTAAACTTCTTTTATGGACTTGGAGCCGCCATTATTTTAGTCGCCGCTCTTTTCAAGTTCATTGGCTGGGTAGGTGCCGACACCTTATTTATTGTCGGTCTTCTTGGAGAAGCCTTGATATTCTTAATATCCGGAGTTCAACCCGTGTTTAAACAGAAACCTTACCATTGGGAACGACTCTTTCCTCAATTGGAAAAAGAGGGCGACGAGGAAGCAGCAAATGCCTCTCCTACCGCCGAGGGTGTAGAGGTTACACAAGCGCAACAGATTGACCAAGTGATTCAATCCATGTTGGCGCTAAACTCATCTGTTGAAAACCTCAACCAGGCCACATCTCGATTGACAAGTTATGTCGAGAAACTAGAAACCAACTACGAAATGGTGAACAGTTCTACGCTTGACTATCACAAGGAGATTAACAGCCTGAAGATTAAGATAGCTTCTGCAAACGAGAAGCTTAAAGAATTCGAAAACTACAAATTCTAGGACCATGGCCGAATCTAGCGCTCAAAAACTGAGGCAAAAGGCCATAAACCTTTTGTACCTCATCTTCCTTGCGATGATTTTTACGTACATCTCGTCTGACTTTGTAGATGCAATTCAGAAGACAGACCAGACCACTACAATGCTCTGTAATGAAGTATCGATGCAAACCAATCGCTACAATACCATTGCATTAAGTCATTTAAAGAATGACAGCATCGCTTATGAAGAAACCAAAATTCAGATCTACCGTATAGACAAGGCAAGCAATGACGCAATTGCAATTATTGACTCGTTGCGCATGTCGCTCATACAAAAAGAAGGTTTTAACAAATATGGCTACCTAAATGGTGGCAAGAACGACGCCGTAAGCACAGACTACATGATCTACGGTAAAAAAGCTAAGGATTTGTTCGATAAGTTGGAAACTTACAAACTTGACATTAGTCAGTTTGTGGAAGCCGACAAGGTCGACCAATTAGACACCATCATGCCACTTCCCAATCGCATAGCTGCAACTGATGGTAAATTGGTCGACCTCGACAAATTCTATTTTGATAAAAGCCCTCTAACCATCTCATTACTAAACCTGAATAGCTTTAGAAGTGAAATTGAGCTAATTCGAAGTTTTGTTGTAAATGAATTAGTCAGTGATGCGATTTCAAGCTCATCCTTTGCCATACCTGCACCAATATCCCGCTCATTTGTTTCAGAAGCCTCATTGATTGGCAATAAGGACTACATCCAAGTTTTTCACGAAAACATAAACTGGGACCCCGTAATCCTGTACAACACCAAAGAGCCATCGAAACAAACAGTGGATGTTGAAGCTCTTAAAAAGGATCTGGCTAAGAAACGTAAGCTCGTTTCGATAGAATCCCTTAACGATAGTATTTACGCCGTTGACCATCCGATTCGGTTCAATTTCAAGTTTGATCCTAAATCGGGTAAACCGATTAACATCAAACTGACTGATCCAAACGGTGAAGACCAAGAATATGTCATGACTGAACCAGGCACATTCTTGTTTGTGCCCGATGTAAAAGGTTATTACCAACTGAGATTCACAAATGGTGAATTTTCGGGTCGTAAGAACATCAAAGTAATAGACTTATCGCCTGTTCTGGAAACCAAAAACGTGGGTACGCTTTACATTGGAATTAATAATGAACTTCAGTTGCGCTCAAGTGAGTTTGAGGACACGGAAGGATTACAAGCAAGAATTAGCAGTGGACGAATTCTTAAACGGGGATCTTCATTCTTCGCTCGTGTTGACGAGGAAGGAGAAGTGCGCGTTGAAATATTCGCAAAAATGCCATACGGGTTTATACGAGTAGCCCAAAAAGACTACGTAGTACGAAAACTAAATCCTCCTATTGCATCATTCCAGAACGAAACCAACGGCTCTGCAATTCCTGTCTCAAAGCTTGCTTCCATGCAACGAATTCAGGTGAAAACCGATGAGTTGCTGGTATCCGAGTCGTACTACATAGCGGGTTTTGAAATGACCATTATTTACAATGATCACACCGCGATTTTAAAACCAATCAGAAACACGGGGAATAGCTTAAATAGCACCAGTATGGAAGCGCTATCTAAAGCTCAAGCCGGCGACATTGTTATGTTCTCTAAGATTCGTACTAAATCGTCGCTTGGAACCGACATCGAACTACAACCATTAACCTACACCATTACTAACTAAGCACTACTACTTTGAAACTACTTAAAAAGAATCTGTTGTTGTGCTCCGTGTTAGTTGGTATTACCATTATCGCACCGGCACAGAATACTAAAAACTTCCCAACGGTTATATCCGGGAATACAACGCTAGACAGTGGTGTGTATTCCGTTAAGGGAAACAATATTGTTCGAGAAGGCGCTAACCTAATAATCAATTCAGGAACAAAGCTTGAATTTGCGGAAAACGCATATGTACAAGTGAAAGGAGGACTTGTTATCGCAGGATCAAAGAATGATTTTGTAACCATTACCAGCGTCGAAAGTTCTGCACCCGGAATGGGATTCGAAATCCTGCACGAGAGTGATTTACCCATACGTGTAGATTACGCCGACTTCTCGTATTTGAAAAAACCCATAAAACTGAGCAAATACTGGTTAAGACCAGTGGTTGATATAACGAACTCTCAGTTTCACGATTTGAATGACGACGTATTCATGGAGATTCTTGAAATCGACAAGATTCTTCTGAAACAAGATGTTGATGTTACCATCACCGGAAATACGTTTGGGAATAACGCCAGTGGGATGATGATCTCCGATGCAGCATGGAAACAATTGCACATCAATATCAGTAATAATGTTTTTTCGAGGAACCAATTCATTGGTAGAGATTACAACGGAATATTTACCACTCCACTGTTTCTCAACTATAATGAACAAGACGAACAACTTAAACAGCCAGATTTAAAAGGCAACAGTATCAGCTACAACTACATCGGCTTTATTGGCATTGATACGGTTGAGTATAGTCCGGTATACCTTACCGTAGTTGGTTCTGCCGACAAGATGAATATTTCTGACAACTATTACGGTATTGCTGCATCAGAATACCTTACTAAAGCCGAGGAAAACATCCACGCATCGCAACGTGCACCCTACTTGGAGTTTTCAAGTCTTCAGGAAACACCTTCGAGTGATTTGAATGGTCACGTATACGAGATCATGGTAAATGGTGTTGGTGTGGATCATCCAAACTACGATTTGAAGATTGATCGCTTTACAGATGTCATCCAGTTGGTTTCCAACAAACCAGTCTTACCAACACCAAATTACACTGTGTCGTACGTTTATCTCGACGAAGATACGTTGCGACGATACGCTGTAAACCAGGTAACCACGTTTGAGCAAAACAACCGTCTCACGAAAATTACACTGGACGAAAAAATCATCAAGAAGCATGAATATGGTTTTATTGAGGTTGGCGGTCTTGTAGATCAGAATGGACCCAGTCCCACTTCTTGCCCGTACCCGGTTCACCCTCCCTATTACACCTCTTCCCAAATTTAGTGCCTAAAGCAAAAGTAGCTAACAAGTCTTCATCTTGGCTAAGAAGTGGGTGCAGAAGGGAACGGAATAAGCCAA
>CAJXLR010000221.1 GCA_913056425.1 uncultured Bacteroidota bacterium | reverse complement strand
GATGACGGCTCCCAATCCGGAATCTGACTTCCGGTGGAAGAAAGCGAGGTTACACCTATAAATGCTTTGAGTACACTCCACGTCTGACCGCAATCGTCGCTGCCATAAACTACTAAACGCTCGCCGGCACCACCGGTTGCTCGCATGGAGTAGGCAGTACGGAAGCTTAGAATTGGATTAGCGTCTTTGTGTAAATCCAAATCGATATTCTGACTCGTTACCGAGTATTGAACGCCGTCTGGTGTGTCATCGTCGATACGACAAACGATGGCATCGCTGTTTTCAAAGCCCGAAGTTTTTTCATGTCGCCAACCATAGTTTCCATCCACATCGTACTTCCACGTGAACGGCGCCCATTCGTTGTCGAAGTCTTCGTAATACGGACTGGCCACTTCAGATACCGCCGGATATACGGTGATGAACTCGGTTTTCTCAATGGTATTTGTTCCACTGCCGTTACTCACGCGGAGTGATACCTTATACGTTCCAGGCGAATTGTATCGCACCGTTGGGTTGTTAAAGGTGGATGAGCTTGGTGAGCCTCCTTCAAATGTCCATACCCGATCTACGATATCGCCGTTCCACGAAAGATTCTCAAACGCTAGACTTGAACCTTGGCAGATGGATGTATTGCGCCCCACTACATGGAAATCGGCAACCGGAGCACACGTGCGCGATGTGAAGATGCTTGCATTTTCGGCAAACGCCGTACCGCCTCGCCCAAACATGGTGTCTGTATTGGCTAGGTACGAACGCATGCGGTCTTTCTGGTCTTCCGTAAACATATTGGCGCATCGCCCATCGGCATAGTCCATAAAGTTTTCAATCTGATCCGGTAAATCCGGATTAAACACCTGACACGAATTTCGGTTGCGATCGCACCCAAACGATGCGTTCAAAACCGGAGGCGTATCGCAAATCCAATCGCCGCTGTTTCTGCAGTTGGTGGTTCCGCAGTCGTCGTCCTCTCCTGTATTCTGGAACGGATGCCATAGACCCAGCCAGTGACCAATCTCATGGGTGAGTGTACGGCCCATGTAATTCGAATTGCCGGTTCCAATGGTTCCAACGTAATCCGATAAGATGATAATACCATCACCTACTTTGTCGCGTGACGTTGGCAGGCGCGCATAGCCTAGAATGTTGGCAGCACGACCAATGCTTTTCACCACCCATACGTTTAAGTATTTCTTCCGATCCCAATCGATCAATTTCTTTGCGTCTTCATCGCCTCCGTTGGTTAGCGGACTTACGGTACGTGTAATTCCGTCGGTACAGTTCCCATACGGATCTGTGGTAGCCAGCTTAAACTGAATATTACAGTTGGCTGCAACACCTTTAAATATATCGCGCGTGTCTACCGTATCGGGATTGAGACGCATAAAATCCTCATTGAGCACACGCATTTGATCCTCGATTTGCGCTTTGGAAATGTTTTCCGGACCGTATTCATGGATTACGTGAAATACTACCGGTATATATATAATGTCCTCTGCTTTTGCGTGCGAAGAATTTCGCTTATCGATAGCCGTTTGAACGGCATCCGGAAGGTAGTAAGGCGTGTAGTTCGGATCTTTACTCATTTGCTCTTGTTCGTATTCATCGGTACCACAATGTCTGTGCTGACCGTAAGTGAAGCTGGCAAGAAAAGAGAGAAGGACCAGGGTGTTTAGTAATCTCATAGGGTAATTAGAACGACAAAAATGCATAAATAAAGTTCAATCGATTGGAGAAGAGTAGATTTTTAACAGTCATGTGATGATGGCTAAGTAGGATTTTAGTCTAGTGATTGGTTGATGATTAGACATCACAAATCAGGACTTACTTCCGAACATAATGCGAGAATGCGAGAGTGCATGATTGCGTGAATGAATGAAGAATATCGAATGTAAAAGCCATTTGCTATTAGCCGTTGGCCGTTAGCAGATTCCAAACAAATTCAAAAGAAACCGTCATTCTGAACCTCCGCTGCGCAAGCAAGGATGGTGAAGCGAGGTGTCAATGTCCAATGTCCAATGTCCAACTACCAATGCTCAAGTGAAGTATTTGTAAATTGAACATTGAGCGTTCGCTTGCCAGCCCACTGGCTGGACATTGATTATTGCGTCCCGCAGGGACATTGGGTGCGCTGGCTAGTCTGATGAGCGGGCGTGTGTTGGCGAGAATCCGAACCTGAGTTAGAAAACCAACAAAAGTGCTTGCATTTCAATCAGCCGGTAGGCGGATTGCGTCTTTTGTTAGGTTTTCACGAAGGTGTGGAGTGCGGGCGGAAGCATCCATCAGACAAGGCTTTTTGATACTTTTTGGCCTCAAAAAGTATAAGAAGAAAAGTTTGACTAAGGAAGCAGGTTAGAGGGTGGCAAACCCTAAATGAAGAATAGCCATTTCAGCTTTGTGACTCCAAACGGTGGGTTAAAGCCACACCAAAGAAGATAATTGCTTACCGAAGCAGTAATTTTGAAATCATGAAAAAAATCGAATTGTTGGTAGCCATCTGTACTCTGTTGCTGTCTTCATGCGCGAAAGAGAATAAACCGGATATTACAGTCGACATCCATGGTGCCCTGAAAAATATCATGCATAAAGGCGACTTATCGGCCAAGATAAATCTCAACGATCTGAGTGGCCAAGAACACCTCTATGCATTAGGAGCAGTCGCTGATTTAAAAGGAGAGGTGTTGGTTTTGGATGGCAAGCCATTTATATCATCGGTCGAATATCGAAGCCTACAATTAGATACCACCTTCAATCAAAGCGCAACCTTACTGGTGTCATCTTCTGTTCCGTCGTGGTCATCACTGCGCATTCCTAATCATGTTAAATCCACTGAAGAGCTCGAGAAATATGTTGAAGAGCAGGCAGCCCAATTAGGGATTGACGTTGAGAAGCCATTTCCATTTCGTATAAAGGGAATCGCAGAATATGTGGATTGGCATGTTATCGATTGGCTGGATGGAGACACTGTGCACAGTCATCAAAAACACGTGAACTCTGGTTTGCACGGTACTAAATACAACGAAGAGTTGGAGGTGCTGGGTTTTTATTCTAGACACCATCATCGCATCTTTACCCATCACACCACCAATATGCATATGCACTTTTTAAGTGCCAACGGTTACCTGGCGGGTCATGCCGACGACTTGAGACTCGGCAGTGGCATGGTGCTTTACTTACCTAACATCACTGCAGACCAACAACAAGATGTTGAATTTGAAGAGGCAAAACCAATTGAGAATCTATCTGCAAACCTAGTAGGCAGTTGGGTATCAACTTTTCAAGTCATAGAACATGATACAACAGCTATCGACGGAACGTTCAGAATAAACTTTAAAGAAGATGGATCGTTCTCATCGTTGTATAAACCCGACAATCATAAAACCGGACATTGGAAAGCCGGCACAAACAGTTTCCGACTATTCATGAAAGCTACCGATGAATTTGAAATCTTGGAACTTACCGATTCCTCCATGGTGACTAAGCTTCGTTATAATGGTAATTCCGACATACTGTACTCGTTCAAAAGACGAGGAGAGAGTTAAGTATAACGAATTTTGATTGCAGAAATCGCTCGCCCTTGGGCGCGGCGTCAATGTCCAATGTCGAATGTCCAACTACCAATGCTTAAATGAGGTACTTGGAAATTGAACATTGAGTGTTCTAAATTGATTATTGCGTCCCCGAGGGACGTAGGGCGAGCTAGCCCTAAGGGAAGAACATTCGCGTCTTTGCGTGAAACAATGATTAAGTGATCGAATGATTGAATAATTTTCAATTCTCAATTTTCCATTCAACAACCTTCCACTTTCAACTCTCAACTCTCCATTTCAGCATCATCCTTCGCCACCATCAACGATACTGTAGCATCTCCGGTCACGTTCACAACTGTACGACACATATCAAGTATTCGATCCACAGGAAGTATCAGCCCAATCCATGCAGGATTAAGTCCAACCGATTCAAGTACCAAAATCATCAACACCAATCCTGCACTCGGTACGGCCGCTGCGCCAATACTTGCCAAGGTAGCCGTAACTACGATAACTATCTGTTGCGCGACGGACAAAT
>CAJXLR010000220.1 GCA_913056425.1 uncultured Bacteroidota bacterium | reverse complement strand
ATATTATTTAGAATCATTCTTACTAATTAGGCCAATTTCTATCAGCCGCTCATGGAGGTATTCCCCTGCAGACATGTCGTCGTACTTTTTAGGATGCTTAGCATCTATGCACGACTCAAGGCAGTCTAACCGCACTTCACTCTTTGGATGTAAAAAGAACGGAATTGAATATCTGGCCTCGCTCCACTTCTCACGCGGTGGATTAACAACACGGTGGGTAGTGGACTTGAACTTATCATTTGTTAATCGCTGCAGCATATCACCAACGTTCACCACCAGGTGCTCAGGCAATGAAGTAATGGAAATCCAATTTCCATCCTTGCGTAAAACTTGTAAACCATCTGCGCTTGCTCCCATCAGCAGTGTAATCAAGTTGATATCTTCATGCTGACCTGCGCGCACCGCACCCGTTGGAGGTTCAGATGTGATTGGTGGGTAATGAATAGGGCGAAGAATCGAGTTACCATACTCTATCTTATCGTCAAAGTAATACTCATCCAAATCAAGGTATAATGCCATTGCTCTTAACATGTACTTTCCAGTTTCTTCAAGGGCCTTATACGCTTGTTCTCCGACAACATTAAACGTGGGTAGTTCATCCACCATTAAGTTGTCCGGGTAGCCAAATTTCGTCTTCTGTTCATCGGGTACATATTGACCAAAATGCCAGAACTCCTTCAAATCACCCACAGAAGATCCTTTTGCATGTTCTTTGCCCCAGCCGGTGTAGCCACGCTGACCAGCTAAAGCAGGATCAGAGTACTTATTTTTCACCTCGAGTGGCAAATCGAAAAACTCTTTGGTTTGTTCATATAAATTCCGAACGAGTTCGTCGTCCAACAGGTGATTCTTAATCGCCGCGAACCCAATGTCCTCGTAGGCTTCTCCGAGCTGTTTTACGAATTCCGCTTTCGCAGTTGCATCGCCATGAATAAAATGATTTAAGTCGAGTGATGGTATCATAACTTCCTATTAATATTCTGAATTACAGAGGGTTAAGTAAACTACGTTGCTAAATTAGTCGGTTTACGCGATATTTGCAGAGAACTACTTACGAAAATTACTACGACTTGGTCTATGCGAGACCTATTTTGTTATCACCATGCGCACAAAACTCCTATTTGTTTTATTGGTTTTGATGTCTTTGCTGTACATGCCTTTGCATGCACAAGAAGGGTCGTCTTCCAGTCCATCTGATTATTTACACAGCGGACAGTTCGTTGAAGCCGAAAATGCGCTCAATGGAGTGATTGGCAATACTGTAGCTTGCGATGTTTCACGGCATAATGCTGAATTACTAAAGGAACTCGTTTCCATTCACACCCAACCTCAATATGCTCGGGTTAAAAACCTCCTAGATGATATAAGTCGATGTCCTAAGACCGGTGATAAGCGACAAATCAATCAAACCAGAATAGCCAGTGGTGATCTATTGTTTATGTACGGTCGCCCGCTAAATGCTGTAAAATTCTACTCACTTGCTGAAGCCAATTTGCCGGACACTGGGACTCAGGCCATACACTACTTCCTGTCTGTAGCAAAGAACCTTTTGTTTACGAACGAGACCGGAATGGCTAAGCAGTTCTTGAACAAAGCCGGAAATCAGATAGCCAAGTTAGGAGACACCAAAAATGAAGCGAGACACGCATACCTAACCGCCTGGTATTTATTTAATCGTGGAAAGCTCCAAGACGCTCAATTGGTGTTGGTGCAAGCCATCACAATACACAAAGAGTTCAACATGAACTTGGACCTGGGTTACGACTACTGGTTGCTGTCCAAGCTAAACTTAAGACTAAAGAATTTCGCGCTAGCTGCAGATTATGCAAACAAGGCGAAAGCCCAAACCTCGTCGGTACACCTCGAGTTTATCGCGGACATGGAAAATGCTCGCATCCTATACGAACAAGGGCGATTACAGGAATCAAAAGCCATGCTGCCCGACTTAAAACAGCGTGCAATACAATGGGGAAATCCACTCGCGCAGCATGAAGTGATGGCTATAGGGCTGAATATTTCTAAGGCACGAGGCAACTTGCAAAATGCACTAACAATTGAGAAGCAGCGCGCAAAGCTTGGTGATACCATTGGATTGGGAACAATCTACCAAACCTATACCCAACTGAAACAAACGCGCGATGAAAACTTACGTGAAGTGAAAGACGATTTATCTGAAGCAAACCAAGCTTTGATAGAGAATGAAGACAAATTTACCAGAGCACTTCAATACGGATCTGCCATAGCCATCCTTTTACTGATTACGGTAATTGGATTGATGTGGGCTCAGCTTCAAATCAAACGCGCAGCGAACAACAAGCTTGTTGAGCGAAACTCAATCATTAAGGATCAGAATGATGAATTGAGAAAGATGAACGCCATATTGGACGACGCGAAGCGTCAAGCTGAGGCTGGTCTGAGAGCGAAATCAAACTTCTTGGCGGTAACCAGTCATGAGATTAGGACACCGATGAACGGTATCATGGGAATGGCGGCATTACTTCTGGACTCGAAGCTAGACTCTGAACAACAAAAGTATATTGAAACCATTGAGACCAGTAGTCAGAACTTACTGTTAATTCTAAACGACATCCTCGACTTCTCGAAAATTGAAGCCGGCAAGATGAGTTTGGAGATGAAGATGATTGACCTACAACAATTGGTTGATGAGGTAATCACCATGTTCTCCAAGCAGGCCAAAGAAAAAAATATCAAGATTGTATCCGCCATTGCCACCGATAAGATTAAATACTTCAAGGGTGACATCTTACGTATCCGTCAGGTTCTGATTAACATAGTAAGTAACGCGGTTAAATTTACCCAAGACGGCACCATCAAAATCATGGTTGATTTGGAACAACTCATGCCTTCACCGGGGTTGAAAGAGCAAAATGCTAAACTCAAATTTGCCGTAGAAGACGATGGAATCGGTATATCGGCTGAAAACCAACAAACAATCTTTGATGCATTCGAGCAAGAAGACAATTCTACCTCTAGGAAATATGGTGGAATCGGGCTTGGCTTATCTATCAGTAAGAAGCTTGTTGAGCTGATGGGCGGTCATATAGATCTAACTTCTGAGAAAGGTGTGGGAACCACATTCTTCTTCACGATCGATGTTAAGATACCAACTTCACATAACGATTTAAGCGAAAAGCCGGTTAATGCGGCGAAACGTGAAAATCCGTTGAACGTTGAAGGTAAAATAAGCGATACTTATCCGCTTAAGATTCTTGTGGCCGAGGACAACATGTTTAACAAGATGTTTATTGAAAAGCTGTTGAGCAAGTTCGGTTATGACGATTTCCTACACGCCGAGAACGGAATTGAAGTTCTTGAATTCATGGAGTACGAACCGGTAGATTTAATTCTAATGGACATCCAAATGCCGGAGAAAGATGGTCTATCAACCACGAAAGACATCATTGAGAAATATGGGAACAAGCGCCCTCCTATTATCGCGCTTACCGCAGATGCCAACGAATCGAGCAAGGATTTCTATATGAACACCGGCATGGATGATTTCTTGAGTAAACCATTCAAATCTGAGGATTTACAAGTTCTACTCAAAAGTTACGGAGCTAAGATTAAGGCCGAGCGCGACGCTTAGAATCCAAGAATCTTGTTTATGGCTTTTGCTTTCAGCTTACACTCATGGAATTCAGCTTCCGGGTCTGAGTCAAATGTAATTGCGCCTCCAACAGTATAGGAGGATTTATTGGTTTCGGTATCAATCAATAAGCTTCGAATAACAACATTCAAATCGAAATTGCCATTAGGTTCTATGTAACCTATACTCCCACTGTACCAGCCTCGCGATGTAGTTTCAATCTCATCGATGAATTCCATGACAATGCGTTTTGGTGCACCGGTCATACTTCCCATAGGGAAGGTTGCTCGCAAAATATCGGTGAATGTAGTTCCGGCTTCCTGTTTACCGGATATAGTACTAATCATTTGATTTACTTGCCTGAACTCATAGATGCCAAAAAGCTCTTCCACCTGAACCGATCCTGGAGTGCACACCCGACTTAAATCGTTTCGCACCAGATCAACAATCATCACGTGCTCTGC